>JAFOEP010000160.1 GCA_017380115.1 Clostridia bacterium
ACTTGAAGATAACGATAAATTAATGGTGGTGATTATATGGAACTATATGCAACTGATATGTTCTTTATCGGCGATAACGAAAAAGAGCAAGCATACGATTGTTGTATTCACGGAAAAGTAATTTTCAAAATAGGGGATAATTTACTCTCTGATAACACAGAGTGGTGTGTGAGCGCTTCAGCTTATAGATTTTTGCATACTCTCTTTGAAAATCATTTTATGGGCGCAGAAGACTTTTTAATTCCTTGTTGTGGGCATACAATGATTCCGTCTGAAGACAAAACTTTTGTAAATATTATCGGTTGCAATAATGGTATTGATTTCAGCATTATTCACGCAGACGAAAACATTATCATCGTAACTGCAGATGATACTGAATATCATATTTCTTTTGAGGACTACAAAAAGGCAGTTGTGTCTTTTGCTAAACAAGTAATGGACTTCTACAAAGAAAGCCCACCACGTGAGTTTGAGGATGATTTTGACAGAGACGGATATAGTGCTTTTGTTGCTGAGTGGTATTCGCTATATGACAAAGCAATTTCAATGTTGGATGAGATTCCCCAAATCAGTCCCATTACTTTTGAAGATTATGATGCCTACACCGAAAATGAGATTATGGGTATAAGTAAAGCAGGAATATCGCTTAAATCATTCGGTTTTGTCAATTTCAAAGAGTGTGCATATAATTTCAATCAAACAGAGGGTGGTTCAGGAAAGTGTATCGGAGAAAGAGAAATAACAGACCTCTCCTTTACTTTTTACACATCGCCTAAACCAAGTATGATTAAGTTTATTGAAAGAAACAAGTTTATTGAGTTTATTGCAAAAGAAAACACCATATTTCGTTTTAATAAACTGCAAAAACAGATTTTGAAATATGGATATAGTACACGGGATATATCTTAAAAAGAAAGAATTCAACGAATGTAAATTTGCATAATCAGCTACTTGACAAGTTCCCGATGACAGCCGAGGTGGATATGTTTCCGACGACGTATGTTAGCAACTTCATTGCTACAGCCCATGTGGAGACTGTTGTTCTTTTGAACAGGCAAAAAGGTTAATGAAAATATCTGATTATGAGAATAAACCATTCTTTTTATAAAGTTACAAAACGAAAAAAGAAACGGAGACACTTTGTAATGAAGTAGTCTCCGTTTTTGTGCTAAAATATTATTTCAAAATAAAAAATTACCATCATATATTTTTACATTTTGTTTAAAAGAAAAATTGATAAATTTAAGTAACCTGCAAATGTAACCCATAATAAATATGGGATTTGAAGATAACCTGCGGTGGGCTTGATGTTATAGAATTTTACAATCATTGTTAAAATTGTTGCCCACAAGAGTAAAAGCCATATAAATGCGAAGAAATATGCCTTGAAGTTAAAGAAAATGATACTCCAAGTAAAATTTAAAAACAAATTAATTGCGTAAACTTTTAATGCGTTTCTGACTTCTTTGGGATAATCTTCTTTTTGATTATAAATCATCGCACTGCTAATTCCCATCAAAACATAAAGAATTGTCCAGACTATTGGAAAAAGTATTGACGGCGGAGAAAGGGGAGGAGTTATTATTTCGTTATAAAGATTCATATTGTTTGAAGTTAATAATGCAGACAATCCTCCAACTCCGAGCGCAATTAAAATTGAAATAATATAAGTTTTATATTTTTTCCACATAAAAATCACCACCTTACTTTATTCTATGAAAGCAAAGTGGATAAAATTCAAATTATTTTATAAATCATCTGCGTCTTGCTGAGGGATTTCGTATTTATCACCAAGAACAGTTCCTGTATAACTTCCAAGAATATCTGAATTAATATCTTCATTCTCGTTTTTCCATGATTTTTCCATATCTTTAATTACATTATCAATTTTTTTATAATTTTTATTTTTAATTTATAA
>JAFOEP010000161.1 GCA_017380115.1 Clostridia bacterium
AAAGAATATCAGAATTGAATCCGAGGACATTGCCAGAAAGCTTTTTGGGAAAAATATGTATGAATCCCCATCAAAAGTTGAAACATACCATAAATGCCCGTTTCAATATTTCTGTCGTTACGCAATTAAAGCAAAAAAACTTGAAAAATCTGAAATTGACGCAAGACAGAGGGGTAGTGTTATACACTATGCTCTTGAAAATCTTATTAAAATATATAACATCAAAGCTCTTTGCGAGATGAAAGACGAAAAGCTGAGAGAAGCCATACACAATATCCTTCTTGCTTATGCTGATGAAAATCTTGGTGGTCTTAACAATAAGACACAAAGATTTATTAAGTTGTATTCATCTTTTGAAAGAGCAGTTTACACTTTGATAAAAAGGCTTACGGAAGAATTTTCGTTGAGCAAATTTGAACCTGTTGATTTTGAATTGAAAATTGATAAAGATGGTGAAATCAGACCAATTGAAATACCGATTTCAACGGGTGGCGTGATATCGCTTCGCGGAAGCATTGACAGAGTTGACAGCTTTGTTATGGACGGTAAAAATTATATCCGTGTAGTTGACTACAAAACATGATCAAAAGAATTCAAATTGTCCGATGTTTTTTATGGTCTCAATATGCAGATGATTATATATTTGTTCAGCATATGGGCAAATGGTGAAAGCAAATACGGAGACGTAGTACCTGCAGGGGTTCTTTATATGCCGTCTGGTGAAAAATACATCAACGCCAACAGAAATATTGACAATGAAAATCTGAAAAACGAAAACAATAAAAATAATAAATTAAAAGGTTTCGTTTTAAGCGATTCAGTAATAATAGAATCAATGGAAGAGGGTAAAAAGAAGATATTTATTCCCGCTTCACTTGACAAAGAAAACAAACCTACAGGGAACGTATTGACAATAGGACAAATTGGCGTATTAAAAGAAAAAATTGATTCTATTTTAAAAGAAATGGCAGAGGAACTTTTGAAAGGCAATATTAACGCATATCCCGTCAAGGGAAAAGATTATGAACATACTTGCGAATATTGTGACTATAAGGATGTTTGTAATATTGAGGAATATGACAAAAGAAAAGAGATAAAGGACAGAGATTTTACTGAGATATCTACGACAATGCTTTGCAAGGATGGTGAAGAAAATGGCTGATGTCAAATGGACTGATGAGCAGAAAAATGCTATTGAAGCAACTGGTGGGACAGTTCTTGTGTCAGCTGCTGCCGGCTCAGGAAAAACTGCTGTTTTGGTTGAAAGAGTAATTGATTTGATTACAGATGAAGAAAATCCGTGCGGTGCAGATGAGATGCTGATAGTGACATTTACTAATGCTGCAGCAAGACAGATGAAAGAAAAAATAACGAAAAAGCTTTCATCGAAAATAAAAGACGAACCTGATAATCGTTATTTTAAAAAGCAACAAATTCTTTTGTCTAACGCAAAAATATGCACTATCGACAGCTTCTGCTATGATTTGTTAAAACTGAATTATCATAAGACAAACATTGAACCCGGAAGCAGATTGATAGACGACGGAGAAAAGAAGTGCCTGATGTCAGACGCTTTTGAAAAGGTTGTCAACGAATATTATGAAAAACAAAGTGACAGCTTTGATGAACTGATAAACAACTTTTCTTCTTCGGGAAATGACAAAAAATTCAAAGAAATAATATTTTCTCTTTATGACTGCTCCTGTGCTTATCCGTTTCCTGAAAAATGGATTAACGAATTAAGCGATAGTTTTTCAGAATCTGACTTTAAATGGAAAAAGATTATTCTTGATTATCTTCGTGACGCTTTCAGATATTTAATAGAAGTGACCGATAATCTGATTAAATACTTGAAAGAAGATTCATTGGCGATACAGATATATGGCAAATCAATTGTACATGATTATGTCTTTTTTAAAAAGATTTTGAAGTTAATATATGCTTGTGCCGATGACGAGGATTGGGACGAGCTGATGGATTCTGTTTTGAACTTTGAGTTTCCTTTGATCGGCAAAAAGCCCAGAGGACTTGAAATTGAAATTCTTGACTATGTAAAAGATATCAGAAATCACTATAAAAAAGTGTATGAGGAAAAAATAAAAAAATGTTTTTGCTCAACAAGCATTGAAGATGAGGATGATATTAAAAAGATATATCCTATGATAAAAAATATGTCAGAATTTCTTCTTGATTTTTCAAAGGCGTATTCTCAAATCAAATCGGAAAAGAAATGTATTGACTTTTCTGACACGTTACATACGGCAATAGATTTGCTTGTCGAAGAAAAAGATGGGAAGCTTGAAAAAACTGATATTGCAAAGCAATATAGCGATAAATTCAGATATATTCTTGTTGACGAATATCAGGACACTAACAAAGCTCAGGATTTACTTTTCGAGGCAGTTTCAAGGGACAAAAACAATATGTTTTTTGTTGGCGACGTAAAACAAAGCATCTATGGTTTCAGACAAGCTATGCCGGAGCTGTTTATTAAAAAAAGAGAAGAATATTCAGATTATACAGGTGAAGAATATCCTGCGAATATTTATCTGAGAAAAAATTTCCGAAGCAGAAACGGAATTGTGAAATTTGTAAATTTCTTTTTTTCTCAGGTTATAAGCAAGGATATGGGTGGCATTGATTATGATGAAAATGAAGAGCTTGTTTATGGAGCAGATTATGCTTCAAAAGAAGAAAACGATGTAGAAATAAACTTGCTTGATATTGACAAAAGTAACTCAGTTGAAGCTGAGGCAGAATTTGTTGCACAAAGAATAAAGAAGATTATGTCATCGGGGATGCAAGTTCGTGGTGAAGACGGAGAATTACGGGATGTCAGATTGAGCGATATATGTATTCTCAGCCGTGCAGTTAATGAAATCGGAATAATTTTTGCAAAAAAATTGAACGAATATTCAATAGATTGCAACATCAATGATGGCGGAAATCTTCTTGAAACAACAGAAATCAGAACTTTATTTTCATTTTTGAAAGTGATAAATAACCCTCTTGATGATATTGCAATATTGAGCGTTCTGATGTCGCCGATGTTTTCTTTTTCTGCTGATGAAATTGCGTTGTTGCGAGTTAACGGAAAAAGAAATTCAAATTTATATCAATGTGTGAATATTGCATCTGAGAACGGTGACGAAAAGTGTACTGCTTTTTTAAATTCTCTTTCAAAATTCAGATTGAGAAGCATTTGCTTGAAAGTATCTGAGCTGATTGATGAGATTCTTGACGAAACAGGATATCTTAGCATAGTGCTGTCAATGAAAGACGGAAAAATCAGAAGAAATAATCTTTATCTTTTCAGAGATTATGCAGATAATTTTTCGTCAAACAACAACGTCGGACTGTCATCGTTTATCAGAATGATAGAAAGAATGCGAAAAGACGGTTCTAAAATACCCGCTTGTGCAAACCAATCACAACAAGGTGATTGCGTAAGCATAATGTCAATACACAAAAGCAAGGGGCTTGAATTTCCTGTATGCATACTGACTCGTTTTTCAAAAAGAAATAATACAAGAGATCTGACCGAATCGGTACTTGTCAGTCCAAAACTTGGTATTGGAATTAAAGGTAAAGACAACAATAGAATGATTCAGTATCAGACGATAAATCATAATGCAGTCAGGCTTGAA
>JAFOEP010000162.1 GCA_017380115.1 Clostridia bacterium
ATTAATTTTATTTGGAATTAAGATAAATTTAAGTGCAATGGCATACTTGCCTTTACTAATAGCGATTGAGTTTTTCTTTGCGTTGGGTATGGTGTTAATTGTTTCAGCATTAATCTACCTTGGAAGCATTAAGTGTAAATGTAAAGTCCTTTACAGGAAAAATTTATTCTGTTTTAGATGCGAGATGTTCACAAGTATATTTTGCTGAGTTTAAATGTGAAAATAATGAAATTTTAAGATTATGCGAAGATTGTGCAATAACTCTTGAAGAATTAAAAGATAAAGTTTTGAAAGAAAAAGATAACATCATTTTTGTTGGTGATGGTTC
Source organism: Clostridia bacterium (assembly GCA_017380115.1). Taxonomy (GTDB): domain Bacteria; phylum Bacillota; class Clostridia; order Oscillospirales; family Acutalibacteraceae; genus SIG575. The sequence goes on from JAFOEP010000162.1 coordinate 329, forward strand.
TGAAATCTGTTATAATTATTTAAAGAATGATTATAATAATATATTTTTAAGTGATATCAATTCAAGATATTGCAGAGCCTCGAGTGTAGGAATGTGTGTAAATGAAAAAAATGCTATGAAAGCTGAAAATATTGCACCTGCATATCTGAGATTACCTCAGGCGCAAAGAAATTTAAAAAAAGGATGATTGAAAATGATAGCAATTGGTAGCGACCACGGTGGATTTGAATTAAAAAAAGTAATTATAAATTATTTAAAAAACAATAATATTGATTTTGTAGACGTAGGATGTTACAACACTGACAGTGTTGATTATCCTGATATTGCTTGTGAAGTTTGCAAAAAAATTCAGAACAAGGAATGTGATAAAGGTATTTTGATTTGCGGCACAGGTATAGGTATTTCCATTGCTGCAAACAAACACAAAGGCATCAGAGCTGCATTATGCACTGATTCATTTTGCGCAAAATATACTCGTTTGCACAATGATTCAAACGTTCTTTGCATGGGTGGAAGAGTTATCGGACCCGGCGCTGCAGAGGAAATTACAGAAATTTTTTTAAATACTGAATTTGAAGGCGGCAGACATATAAAAAGAGTAGAAAAAATATCAGAAATTGAAAATATTTAAAAGGTAAAAATAATGATTAACAATAAAAATATTACAATTACTGACCACCCACTCATTCAACACAAGTTGACAATAATGAGAAAAAGAAACACTGGTTCAAAGGAATTCAGGTCACTTGTGAGTGAAATCTCAATGTTGATGTGTTATGAAGCAACAAGAGATTTACCACTCACAGAAGTTGAAATTGAAACACCTATTCAAAAAACAAAAAAGAATGTATTGTCGGGCAAAAAACTTGCTTTTGTCCCGATTTTAAGAGCAGGTCTTGGTATGGTTGAAGGTGTTTTATCTTTAGTACCGTCTGCAAGAGTTGGTCACATAGGCATTTATAGAGATTCTGAAACGCTCAAACCAATTGAATATTACTGTAAACTACCGGCAGATATTTCAGAAAGAGAAGTTATTGTTCTTGACCCGATGATTGCAACGGGTGGTAGTGTTGTTGATGCAATTACGCAAATCAAAAAGCGAGGTCCCAAATCAATTAAATTTATGGGCATTATAGGCGCACCCGAAGGACTTAATGCTCTCATTAAAGCTCATCCAGATGTTGAAATTTATATTGCGGCAATTGATGACAGGTTGAACAGTAATGGGTATATTGTTCCGGGATTAGGTGATGCCGGTGACAGAATTTTCGGTATAAAATAAGTTATAAATAAAAATCTCTATGAATATTATTTCAACAGAAGTAATAATTCAAGGAGATTTTTTTAATGGATGTTAAATTTTATCATAACAAAAAAATTAAGAATAAAAAAATCGGTGGATTTGTTTTAGAAGCCAAAAAGAAAAAAGTAACTATATGTATGTTTATGTTATTTTTATGTGGTTTGATTATAGGTGCTGTTTCCGTAAGACTTGACAGCTCAGTTTCAAATGTAATAGTTTCAATGTTTAAAAACTACAACGAAAGTATAAATGAAAATGCATTTTTTAAAAACTTTTCAAATTTTGTTTTTATTAACACATTAATTACTTTATCGATGTATTTGCTTGGTCTATGCGCTATCGGGTCACCGTTTATTTGCTTTTATCCTTTTATTAAAGGAATCGGTATAGGTGTTGTTAGCGCATATATTTACAAAACTTATTTATTGGCTGGATTTGGATATTGTATGTTTGTTTTATATCCACCTCAGATAATTAATATGATGAGCATAATTATGGCATCAAACGAAAGTTATTCATCGTCAAAAAAGTTATATTCAATCATAAAATCATCAAGAACAGAGGATATTGATTTGAACTTATACAACATAAGATTTATTATAATATTAGCGCTTTCATTGATTTCTTCATTGTTAGGTGCTATATTAAAAACTTATCTGAAAAACCTGTTTATAAGTTAATCATCATCTGTTTCTTCCGGTAATATATTCAATGGGTTGTTCGACAAAGCATTTTTAATCTGTTCATTTGAAACGTGAGTATATATCTGAGTAGTTGATAAGTTTTCATGACCAAGAATTTCTTTGAGCAATAATACATCAACTTCACCATATTGATACATCAATGTTGCAGCGGTATGGCGCAATTTATGAGCTGAAAAGCCTTGATTAGATAACCCTGATTTGTCCAGATATTGATAAACAATATGTTGAACTGTTCTTTTGCTGATTCTTTGCTTGTTTCTGCTGATAAACAAAGCGTCTCTGTCTTTTACGCCCTCATGAGGTCTGACTTTAAGATATGATTTAAGAGCTTGGACACAGGCGTTGTTCAGATAAACTATTCTTTGTTTATTTCCTTTGCCTGTAACGTTCATTTTGCCATCGTCAAAAATATCGTTAAGATTAAGCCCGACAAGCTCTGAAAGTCTTAATCCACAGTTCAAAAACAATGTTAAAATGCAAAAATCACGCTCTTTATGGTCTCCATCAATACAATTGAGCAACATTCTGCTTTGTTCAAGCGTCAGATGCTTGGGCAAAGTTTTATTTATTTTAGGAGTATCAAGGTCGGAGAGGGGACTTGAATCAACTATTTTATTATGCATCAGATATTTATAAAAACATTTTAAAACAGTAATTTTTCTGGCAAGAGTACGAGAAGAAACTTTTCTTTCAACTTTACAATAATTTAAAAACAAAAGTATATCATTATAATTTATTTTATTTAAAAAATTAACATCAATATCTGTAATATTAATTTCATTAAAATCAACTGTTTTCAATGCAGAATCTTTTTGCTTTTTTAAATATCTGAAAAACAAACGTAAATCCGAAGCATATTCATTGACGGTTAATTCAGATTTGTTTTGAATAACAGTCATATGCGTCAGAAATTTTTGAACATCATCCGGTAAATAAATAAAATCTTCTCGTTTCACAACAATCACCAATAATTTATTTTTTTTCTAATATAAATAAAGCCTCTGAGTAAGAATTGTAATAAGTAAACACAAATTTATTACCGTCAATTGAACCATTTAATTTGTAATAATCATCTGATTTAACAGTTTCTTCAAAACTAAACGATTCACTGATCTTATTATATAATGTTTGATCACTTTCGATATAAGTTTTTAATTGAGTAACTATATTTGAAATTTTATCAATATTATCATCTGTAATTTTAATTAAAGATTTATCATTTATGATTTCTTTTACAGCTTCATCGTTATTTAATGTATAAACAGAATATGATATGTCGTTTTTGTTATAAATATTTGAATAATTATAATCATTGTTTAATGATAAATCAGAAAAATAGTTTTTG
>JAFOEP010000163.1 GCA_017380115.1 Clostridia bacterium
AAACATCATTTATTCGCAATCCCGTACAAAGCGACACTTCACTTGTTCCTACCAAGGAAACTTATGCGCTTGTCCCCTCTTCCCTCGACACTTCAAGCGTATATTTTGAGCTCAATGAAAATCTTTACAGCACTTTAAAAGCTCCTATCAAAAAAGGTGATGTGATAGGTACCGCTACTGTTTATTACGCCGGCAATGCCGTTGCAACAGTAGACGTTACCGTCGAAGAAAACGTTCGTTACAGCTTCATTCTTCATATGGCCTCACTGATTAAATCCGCTTGGAGCAACTGGTTTGGTAAGCTCGTGATTATTCTTCTCGTTTTACTTGTTCTTACATATCTGGTTATCAGAAAACTGATTAAGAAAAAAATTATTGATGTTTCTAAAATTGAATATGACAGAAAACTGAAAAAGCATTTAAAATAGTTTTTTTAGTTTATAATTTTTACGTTGCCGTCAGGAAAAATTTTTCTGACGGCTTTTATTTTTTCCATTGACATTATGATTATATGATGATATAATTTAATGCATAAAAGCTTTAAAGCAACAAATCGAAGGGGCATTAAAAATGGTTATTACAGAATTACTTGAAAAAAACGCTAAAATACAACCTGATGAAGTTGCGCTTGTAGAAATTAACGGAGATAATATTCCGAGTGCTCATATTACATGGCGTGAATTCAGTCTGATTGAGGCAAAACCCGGCGAAAAATACCGAAGAGAAATGACTTGGAAAGAATTTAATACAAAAGCAAACAGATTTGCTAACCTTCTTCTGACAAGAGGCGTCAAAAGAAATGATAAAGTTGCATTGCTTTTAATGAATTCTCTCGAATGGTTGCCTATTTATTTCGGTATTCTCAAAGCAGGTGCAATTGCTGTTCCTATGAATTTCAGATATACATCAAGCGAAATCAGCTACTGCATCGACCTCGCAGACGTTTCAACGCTTGTTTTCGGACCGGAATTCACAGGCAGAGTTGAAGAAGCTCTTAATGATATGCCGAACGTCAAAACTTTGTTTTATGTCGGAAATGATGTGCCGAGCTTTGCAGAAGACTATATGAAATTATCAGTTTACTGTTCTACTGTTTCTCCTGCAATTGATATCAAAGAAGACGATTATTCTGCAATTTATTTTTCTTCGGGCACAACCGGTTTCCCGAAAGCAATTTTACATACTCACGAAGCTCTTTATTCTTCTTGCAGAACTGAACAGAATCACCATTCCCAGACTCGTGAAGACAACTTCCTTTGTATTCCACCTCTTTATCACACGGGAGCAAAAATGCACTGGTTCGGAAGTCTTCTCGCAGGAAGCAAGGCTGTCTTGCTCAGGGGTGTTACACCTCAGACAATCCTCAGAACAATTTCTGACGAACAAATAACTATTGTATGGTTGCTCGTGCCGTGGGCTCAGGATATTCTTGATGCAATTGATTCCGGAGAAATCAATCTTGCCGATTATAACCTTTCTCAATGGAGACTTATGCACATCGGTGCTCAACCGGTTCCACCAAGTCTTATCAACCGTTGGAAAAAAATCTTCCCACACCATGAATATGATACAAACTACGGTTTGAGCGAATCTATCGGACCCGGTTGCGTTCATCTTGGAGTTGAAAACATCAACAAAGTCGGTGCAATCGGCAAAGCAGGTTTCTTGTGGGAAATTGATATTGTTGACCCTGACACAAACGAAAAGGTCAAGCAAGGCGATGTCGGTGAACTTATAGTCAAAGGTCCCGGTGTTATGAAATGCTATTATAAAAACCCACAAGCAACTGACGAGGTTTTAAAAGACGGTTGGCTTCATACGGGAGATATGGCAATGATGGATGATGACGGATTCATCTTCCTCGTTGACAGAAAGAAAGATGTTATCATCTCCGGCGGAGAAAACATTTATCCTGTTCAGATTGAAGATTTTCTTCGTACAAACGATAAAATCAAGGACGTTGCTGTTATAGGTCTTGCCGACCAACGCTTAGGTGAAATCACTGCAGCAATTATAGAATTGAAACCCGGAGTTGATTGCTCAGAAGATGAAATCAATGATTTCTGCAAAGCACTTCCAAGATATAAACGTCCTAAGAAAGTGATTTTTGCAGATGTCCCAAGAAACCCGACAGGTAAAATTGAAAAACCGAAGCTCAGGGAAAAATACGGTGCAACAAGGCTTGTAGAAGCTCAAAATAAATCATAATGAGGTGTTAAAAAATGGACAAAAAAACAATAAGATTACCACGACTTATTCTCGGCGCAGTTGTTTTGCTTGTTGCGGGAATACTTTATGCCTGGTCAGTTATCAAAGAGCCGTTTTCAGTATCAGGATTTGGCTGGGGCGACACACAACTCGGTTTTAACTACACTCTTACAATTGCAATGTTCTGTATCGGTGGTTTTGTTTCAGGTCTTTTTGAAAACAAAATATCTTCAAAAATCAGAATGTTGATAGCAGGAATTTTGATATTTATCGGATTCTTTGTCACTTCAAAGCTTAATCAGGATTCCATCGCATTGTTGTATCTTGGCTATGGAGTTTGTTCGGGTTTAGGTATCGGTATAGTCTACAACATTGTTATCGCAAGAACTAACGCCTGGTTCCCTGACAAAAAAGGTATTTCATCAGGAGTTCTGATGATGTCTTTTGGTTTTGGCGCTTTGCTTTTGGGCAAACTTTCAATCAAACTTTTTGAAATGGAAAGTTTCGGTTGGAGAAAAACATATCTTGTTTACGCAATTGCAATCGGTGCTATTATTGCTCTTTCAGGTCTTTTAATCAGAGGTCCGAAAGATGAAGAAATTCAGAAATTTATCAAAGTCGACAGCAAAGCATCAGACGTTGTCAGCAAAGATTTTACAACTCTCGAAATGGTAAAAAGAAAATCCTTCTGGATGTTGTTTATTCTTCTTGTTCTTTCAACAGCTGTTGGTACAGTTGCTTTGAGTTGGGGAAAAGACGTTCTTTTGTCAATTGACGTTGCAAAAGATGTTGCAATCACAGTTGCAGGTTTACTTGCAATTTTTAACGGTGTCGGACGCCTTATTGCAGGTTGGATTTTTGACTTCTTCGGATTGAAAGCAGCAAAAATCACAATGAGTCTGACTTGCCTTTCAGCAAGTGTTATCGTGCTTATCTCCTTAATGATTCCAAACACAATTTTGGGAATTATCGGCATTGGGCTTTGTGCTTTTTCATACGGTTTTGCACCAACAGTTGCAGCAGCAGTTTCTTCTCAGTTCTATGGCAAAAAGAACTTTGCACTTAACTTTGCAACTGTAAATCTTATTCTCATTCCGTCATCTTTCTATTCAACAATTGCAGGTAAAGTTTATGAATCAACTCAGTCATTTGAAATTGTTTTCATTTTGCTTATTGCTTGTTGCGTAGTCGGACTTATCGACGGTTTACTTATCAAAAAACCATAAAATATGATATAAAATTAAAACGGGCAGCGGTCAATGAACTGCCCCAAATTGTGCGGACAGCACAAAAACGACCATAATGGTAGATAAAATTAAAAATTAGGCAACAAACTGATTTCGTTTTTCTAAC
>JAFOEP010000164.1 GCA_017380115.1 Clostridia bacterium
AAATTTTTTAAAACTAATAAAAAACTGTACAAAAGACCGAAATTCTGAACAACAAAATTTCGGTCTGAAAATATTAGTTTTTCAAATTTCTATAGTTTCCAAACAACAAATTTCAGAAACTCAATCAATTAATTCTTATTATTTGAAAAAGCCAAGAATTTTTTGCCAAATCTTTAAGAATACATTGAAAATAGCTTTCAAAATTGAAATGAATGTGCTGTCGTCGCTGCTATCATAAGCTTCGATAACTGCTCTGCCAAGTTCCTGATGTCCTTCTTCACTTGGATGCTGACCAATACCATCAGCCCACTTGAAACGAAGGTTAACATTAAACATACTGCTCAAGTTTGTATCAGTAGAAATTGAATTTGACAAAGCTTCTGTGATAGTAGCCAAATCACCTTCGCCGTTACTCCAGTTTGTAACAGGAACTGCGATTGCAGTAACAATCGGTCCGAAAGAACTTCCCATATTTCCTAATGTCAAAACTGAATCAAGAGTGATGTTAGTTTGCTTTGTGCTCTCTACAATTCCGTCTTCAAATCCGAGATAAACAGCACAAGCCAATTGTTTAAATTTTATTTCTTCTTCTGATTCTCCTGTGAGACTTGCAGGATCGTTTTGATATGCTCTGACTTCATCAAGTGTAACATATTTCAAACCGCCGAATGCTCCAAATGGGCTCTGCAACAAATCCCAAACCAAGCCCGGTTCTTCTGCAGTACCAACAACATTTGTGAACAAACGTTGACGCATTATGTCATTAGTTTCAATTTCATCAAAGTGATTGATTACGCAGTCAACTGAAGTAGCTTCTGCATAAATGAATTCGATGTCGCCATACAATTCAGGGTTTGAACTCTGAAGTGTTGTTGGCAAGTTTTTGACATAATTATTGATAGGATTAACGATGAGAGAGAAAACATCTTCCATAGAAATTACTATGCCATCATTGATTGCCAATTCAACACCGCTAAATGCGTTCATTATGCCGACTGTTAAGATTTCAAGATTGTCCTTTTCATTCATTGTTGCAATATCTTCCAATGCACTTGTATAGTTTACAACATGGCTGATAACTGCGTATGACAAAATATGAATGAAATAATTGATAAGATCAGATGTGCCTTCATCAACAAGTTTGCCCAATACAGATGTCAAAATAGATTCAACTTTAGCTTTGAGATCCAAAACAGTTTGAGCTATTTCAGGATCGTCAACCTGAGCTAATACACGGTCAAATTCAAGTTCGCCTTTAAGAACAGGAATATCGTCTGTATCAGCAAAAGCATTCCAAATATAGTCCATGCAAAATGCGCCCAAACTTGCATTGCCGTATGCCATACTGATTATGTCAGCATCTTTAACGGCTGCTGTGTATGTTTCTGCAGCATTTTCCAAACCTGACTGTACCCATTTAACAAGGTCTTCATAAGTACCTGATTCAAGATACTGTGCATCACCGAATATTTTCGGGAAACGTTTGTTGTATCCTGTGAACTGGAAGTGTGTCCAAGCATCACCAAGTTCAAACACTGAGTTCCACTGGTCCTGAATTTGATAGAAGCTTCCGGCAACAGGCATATTTTCCCAGCCTTCAGGCAAGTTCAACAAGTAGTGCAACTCTTCAACACGCATAGCACTCATTGAATACTGATAGAAGTCTACATTATAGCCTTCTTCTTCCAAGTAATTTTTAAACTGTGTTGGATAAATATCCGCAGCAGTATTTTGGAAACCTTGGTTTTCGTTTGTATATCCTGTGGACATACCGTAACCGTTTGTCATGGAGTCGCCAAGTGACAAATATTTAATCATATTGTTCGGTTGCTTTGCGAGAACAGCTGTTGGCAAAATGCCTACCATTACGCACAATACAAGGATACAGGCAATCCAAGACTGTAACATTTTTTTCAAATTTCTTTTCAATTTAAAAGCCTCCTTTAATATATATACCACGCCATCTGACAGACAGCGATAGTGCCTTGAATGATTATTTGCCGATTTTATTGTTCGTTATTTTTCCCTGTTTGGATAACGTATATAAAGTCAACTTAACAGTAAAATAATTTTATATATAAATTTTACAAAACTATTATAGCACATATATTTCCAAATAACAATATAAAATTTAAAAAATTTTTAAATTATAACTACTGGTTATAAACCTCCGGTACTTGCCATACTGAACGTCCTCAAAATTATAGTCATTCGCATATATTCACTGCTATCAAAATACAAAAAGAGACCGAAATCCCATAAATAGAATTTCGGTCTGAAAATATTAGTTTTTCAAATTTTTATAGTTTCAAAATACTAAATTTCAAAACTCAATCAATTAATTCTTATTATTTGAAAAGGCCAAGAATTTTTTGCCAAATCTTCAAGAATACATTGAAGATAGTCTTCAAGATTGACATGAATGTGCTGTCTTCAGCGTCATATGCTTCAATAACCATCTGTGCCATTACCTGATGGCCTTCTGCACTTGGATGTTTACCCATACCGTTACCAATTCTGAAACGAGCATAAAGGTTGCACAAGCTGTTCAATCCAGCATCAGTTGTCAAAACATATTCCATAGTTTCTGTTATAGCAGCTAAGTCACCTGTGCCGGAAGTCCAATTCGAAACCGGTGTTACCAAAGCTTCCACAAGAGGTCCGAACTGACCTTCAACATCTGCCAAACCTAACAAACTGTCAATGGTAATATACGGTATACTTGTGCTTCCTACAATACCTGCTTCATATCCGAGATATACAGCACAAGCAAATTGCTTATCTGTTGAGAGACTTGAAGGATCGCTTTCATAAGCTCTTACTTCATCAATTGAAACATAAGGTAATGAAAGACCTATTGCTTCCAATGGAGTTTTCAATACTCTCCACATTGTTGCAGGTGAACCATCAGAACCAACAATTTCTGTATGTACACGCTGACGCATTATGTCATTAGTTTTAATTTCGTCAAAATGATTTACTACACAGTCAATACTTTGTGCATCTTCAGTGAAGTAGAATGTGATATTGCCATACAATTCCGGATCCTGAAGTTTAAGAGTAGTTGGCAAGTTTTTCATATAATCATTTACAGGTTTAAGGATAAGACCAAACAAATCTTCAAGAGAAAGGATAACGTTTTCGTTGACGTACAACTCAACTCCGGAAAATGTGTTCAATAACGGAAGTGTTATAATTTCAAGAGAATCTTTTTCATTTACTTTTGCAATGTCTCCCAATGCACCTGTGTAGTTAACTACATGGCTCATGATAGCATATGTGTAAATATAAATAAGATAATTTACAAATTCAGCTATATCTTCGCCAATGTATCCGGACAATGCAGATTTCAACTTAGCTTCAATTTCAGTCTGAAGAGAAAGTATAGTTGAAGTCAATTCAGGATTGTCAAGCTGAGAAAGTGTGCGTTCAAAATTAAGTTCTGCTTTAAGATTCGGAATATCGCCAAAATCATCCAAAGCATCATTAATGTACTGCATGCAGAATGCACCCATACCTGCATTACCGTATGCCATGCTGATAAGGTCAGCATCTTTAACGGCTGCCATGTATGTTGC
>JAFOEP010000165.1 GCA_017380115.1 Clostridia bacterium
ATCACTTTAACAGCATATTCAGATGATGTTGCTGCATTCTGCTTGGTTAGCGGTAACGGAACAAATACATTAACATTAAAAGAAAACTTAAAAGGACAATATGGTACAGATGTACCTCCGGGAAATGATACTCGATTCAAGACAGGAAACCTTCCTGCACTTGACGGATTTGCACTTTCAAAAGTTTCAAATCTTCAATGGGCATCTTCAAACACAAACAAACTTCAATTAGGTGTTTCTGCCGGATACAACTCTGAAACATATATTTCTTTCCTGACATACGAATATAAAGGTAGAGTCAGCGTTTATACTTATTTTGAAAACACAGATGTTAACGGATATCCTGTTAAATTCACAGTTGGTTTCACAGTTATTTGCACAGGTACTCATAAATTTGACGGTGCAGGAACTGATGCCAACCCATACAAATTGTATGATGCAGAAGATGTTGTTGCGATAAAAGAACATCATGATGCACCTCTTGAAAACGAAAATGCGGAATCATTCTACACTGCTTCATATATGGTAATGAATGACATTGATATGTCAGAAATCTGCTTAGAAGAGGGTGTTTATAAATCATTCCCGTCAATTGGTACATCTTCAAATCCGTTCAGAGGAAGTATTGCTTCAAGCAGTGAAGGACCATTTACAATCAGAAATCTCTTTATCAGCTCTGAAGCATCAAGCTTTGCAGGAAACCTTGAATCTTATCCTGAACTTTCAGACAATTATGGTTTGTTCGGATATACTGTTGATGCTACAATTTCCAATCTGAAATTTGAAAATGCAACTATAATAGGTGGCAATTATGCTGGTGTTGTTGCAGGCTTTGCTGAAAATACAGATATTTCAAATGTAACAATAAGCGGAGATGTTTCAATCCAGGAATGTGCTGTCGGTGCATTTGTTGTCGGTTATTCAACAGGAAACCTTAAAATTGATAATATTGCTGTTTCTGATGGTGAGATTTCATCACAGAGTACAGTAGGTGGTATTGTTGGTATTGCAATTCAGTGCGATGCATCTACAATTTCCAATTTCTCAGTTTCAAACTGCGTGATTGAATCACTTGCAACATCAGGAACATATTTTGCAGGTGCTGTTGCCGGTCAGATTAACGGTACAGTATCGGGCGTATATGACGAAGAAGGCACATTGACTTCTGCAAGTACAGTAAATAATTGTACTCTCAAAGCACCTATTTGTGCAGGTGTTGTCGGAAGCGGTTCACCTAACAGTGGTGACAATGCTTATGGATTAACAATAAAAGGTGTCAATGTAATTAATACAAAAGTTGGTCTTCAGGGCACAACAGGTGAAAATGTAAGCTCTGTAAATACAGCAGCAGGAATACTTGGCAAAACTTATGAAAGCTATGATTATATAATAAAAGATTGTACAATAGACAGTACATCTTCTTGCGATGCTTATAATGTAGCAGGTGGTATACTTGGTAATGCTTCAATCACAAGCTCATTATATAATGGTAGTCTTGAAATAGATAATTGTTATTCATATGCAACCTTGAAACAGAGAATTGTAAATGTTGACGAAGAATATGGTAACGTCAGAAAAACTGTTGGCGTTGGCGGTATTATCGGTCTTGTTTCAAGCAATGCAAAACTCAGACGTTCAGTAACAAATGAATCATTGATAAAAGTCAGAAATTGTACTGCAGGTGGCGTATTGTCAGGTAGTATGAACGTTGGTGGCGTTATAGGCCAGATGGCTTCAACTGATTATTATGTTTATAATGTTACAGAACCGATTATCAAAAATTGTATTATAACATCATCATTTGATAAAACATATTCAGATGATTTAAGATTTGGTATTGTTGTTGGTGCTGTTGAAGGAAATATCAGCAACAGTGAAAATGACCCATATCCTGACAGAGATGATTATGTATGTAATCCGTTTGAAGAAATCTTCTATTCTTCATATATGTCAAAGGATTTCAGATTGTTTGGTAAATCAGCATTCTATAATTATCAAGCAATAGATATGTCAGAATCAATTTATGATATCAATCATATTTCATGGGAACTTGAAGATGATGAAGGCAACAAAAACGAATTGCCAATTGCTTTGTTGTCATTCCCTAATCCAAGCGTTCCGGCAGGTTCATTGCCTGTTACAAGTGACAAATTCTATTTCTCAACTGAATTTGTCAACAATATGGGAACAAGTTTAAACGGTGATATATTATCAGGATTCAACATCAATACAACTTCATTTGAACTTGACAGTATTACATCAAGCAATGAAAGTGTATTCACTGTTACAACAGTAAACGATCAATACAGAGTAAATTCAAACAGCTATGGTGAAGCTGATTTGATATTCACATATAAAAACGGATTGAAAATCGCAATCAATGTCGTTTGTGGTGTTGATTATGATGGTGAGGGTACACCTGAAGATCCGATATTAGTATCCAGCGAAGCTATTTTTGCATATATAGTTCCGGTTCTTCATAATTACTATTTCAGACAAACAAAAGACCTTGATTTTTCAAGTTCGTTGTATCGTAATATGAAACCGATTGATAGCTTTGGCGGTCATTATGACGGTGACGGATATTCAATTTCCAATATTACAATGAATGTTGCTCAAACTGAAAATCCTGTTGGTATTTTTGGCAATGTCAATGGTGAAAAAACTGATATTAACAGCAACGTTATTCCGAATATTGAAAATATTACATTTAACAACATCAGTATTACAGCAACAGATTGTTCAAATGCAGGTATTCTTGCAGGAACACTCAGTGATAATGCAACTGTTTCAGGTGTAACTATCAACAATTCATCAATTTCAGCTTCATCAACGGTTGGTGGAATTGTCGGAACAATCGGTGATGGTTGTACAGTTAAAAATTCTTCTGTTACAGCAACAGTTACAGCTGCTTCAGGTCAGGCTGGTGGTATAGCTGCCGTTATGACTTCTTCAAACAGTTTAATTGACAATTGTTCTGTATCAGGCTCAACAATAACAACAGCATGCAACACAGCAGAAGATATTGCAGGTGGAATTGTTGCAAAAGCTGTCGGAACAATCAACGGCAAGGTTGATGATAATAACAAACTTCTCAACAGTGTTGAAAACACAAGAGTAACTGCTTTTGTAGCAGGTGGTGCTGTTGGTTCAACTTATTATTCAAATCATACATCAAGCCTCACTTTGAATAACATTAAATTGTCTTCTGTTGATGTTACAGCAGATTACAATTCAACTCTTGATACTCCTTCTGCAGCAGGAATTCTTGCAAGAGTTGTCGGAGAAGGCGACTACGAGTGCGATTTGACAATTAATAATTGTTATGTTGACAAAAACTCAACAGTATCTTCAAAGAGATATGCTTCGGGTTGTCTTGGCTATAACCTGAATTCAAACATCAATTCTATAACAATAACAGACACTGAAACTTATGCAACTGTTGATGCTACTCAGAAAACAAATGCAAAACAAGCATATTCAGGCTCAATGATTGCATATATCAGTGATGTTGATGCTAATATAATCAAGATGGACGGCTGTGTTGCAGGTGGTAAGCTTACTGCAAACGCTTGGAAATCCTATGCCGGTGGTGCTATCGGATATATTTCATCAACTCAACCATTGAATACGGAATTTTTTGTAAATGGTGTTCTCAGTGCAATAGTTGATGCAAATAAAGTTTCAACTGATACATCAGCAAACAACGAAAATAGTTACGGAAAATGTATAGGTGGAATGAACCTTGCATCATTGTTTACTGATGATGAAACATTCCTGACTGTTTTCCACGATATTTTGTATTCATCATATCCTCAGAATTGTGCATTCTTTGGCATGAATTCTATTGATAGCTTCCAGATAATAGAAAGTGGAACAGTACCATTCAAGAATATTAATACAGGTACTAATTTCACAATCAGTGCCAACAACACAGTTGATGGACCGTGGAATCCGATTGCAATAGCAAAAGATATCGGAACAGTAAAAACATTTTATATCAAGTTTGAAAAAGAATCACTTGATTACGCTAACAACAGAAAGACAAGTTATGTTGACGAATCTGAATTTATTGTTACAGGTGAAGATCAGAACGGAAATGTTATTTTCGACATTGATAGTCAGTTGAATAAACAATTCGATGTTAACTTAGGCACTTACTATCAATTCAGCATCATTCCACGAAATTACGGTGCAGGAGAAATTGGTGCATCCTATGATTGTGGACTTGCAACTTCACTTCCGATTCTCTGCGTTGAAATAAACGGACAGGGAACAGAAGTAAGCCCGTATGAAATTACTAACCCGATTCAGCTTTATGTTGTTGGATATCTGCTTAACAGTGGTGTATATTTCAAACAGATGAACGATATCGACCTTTCTGATACTTATAATTCATTCGGAAACGATACTCAGGTTATAAACTATAATGGTGGTAGCGGATTCAGCCCGATTGGTACTCAGAGCAATCCATTCAAGGGTAACTATGACGGACAGAATTATAAAATCAAAGGATTGTATATTTCGAGAAAAACACAGAATTATGTCGGACTTTTCGGTAACGTATTGTCAGACAGTTCAACTGAACCGGCAACACTTAAAAATATTCACGTTGAACTTCTTGAAAGCGATAAAGAATCAACAAAGACTAACGGTATAATTGGTCAAAATTATGTCGGAGGACTTGTTGGTAACATAAGCGGTCAGAACAGTAACGCAATAATTGACAACTGTTCAGTTGTAAGATCAACTGTAATAGGTGAAAATAATGTCGGTGGACTTTGCGGACAGATTGGAGCAAAGGTAAGTGTTACCCGTAGCTTTACTGAATCTGATGTATTCTCAAATGCAGCAAGCTCTTATGCCGGTGGTATTATCGGTGTAATTAATGCAGGAATAACATCAACAACCGTTGTTGATAAATGTTTCTCATCAAGCAATGTATTTGCAAGGTCATCAACCACTACAAGCACATCCGGTTTCTCAGGAGGCCTTGTTGGTTATGTTGCAAACGGTGCTTCAACAGTATCTAATTGCTTGTTCACAGGCTCAACAAATGGTGGTCACGGTATTTTTGGTGCAAAATCATCTATAAACCAGACATCAGCTACTGTTCAGAGCGTAATTGATGCAGGTCAGAACACTGCAATGTATTATGGAAAATTTGTTCCGATAACAACTGCATGTGTTTCAACTTCAACCAATATAACATTTAATAATGCTTATTACGATAAAGCATTAATAAAAGTCAGCGGTGATGGTACAGTACCTGACGGAATAACTGCAAAAATGACATCTGAACTTATAAACGGAACAATTAATGGAATTTCTGCTGACGATTGGACATATTCAGAAAACAGTTATCCTGTTCCGAAAGTTCTGGAAACAGATAGTTATTCACTTGCATATTCAAAACTTCTTTCAATTGCTGTTAAGACAAGCGAATCAGAAGAAATTGATGATGCAGATGATGTAATGTATGGCAAAGGATTGACATATCCTGTTCAGTTGTTACAAAACGCAGGTTCAACAAAAATCACTTATTCATCATCAATCTTTGATGAATCTGATACTGTTGCATATCCGGCAGGCTATGATACAAACCTTTATGGAATCAAAAACGGTGACAGTAACAACAAAAACACTGACCTTTTGTTTGAAGATATAAATGACACATCAAACGAAAACTATGGCTTTACATCTGTTTACCGTAATGTATTTGCAGAAGACAACGGAAATAACGATGCACATTCAACAATGCTCACAGGTGGAGCATGTCTTGACAACGGAGAAGTAATGTATAATCTTCAGATTCCTGTTGTTTTTGCAAAAGTCACAATAGACGGAAATGATTATTATCGTGAAATAAAAATTCCGTTGAGTTATGATAATCTCAATAACACTTATTGTATTGCAACTCAACGTCAGTTGTTTGCGCTTGGCCTTGCAGAATATGAATTGTCAGAGCCAAACAGTAAGTTTGCAGATTATTATGGTTCAAATTACAATTATAAACTTATTACAGATATTGTGATTGATGAAAACAACACAACAAACTTTGTTCCTATCGGACTTAATGATGATGGTGGATACACAGGCTCATTTGATGGTGCAAACCATACAATCAGCAATCTCAACATTGAAGTCACAACAGACAAACCGGCAGGAATGTTCTCAGTTGCTGGTTCAGAAGCAGAGATTAAAAACCTTAATCTTGTAAATGCACAGGTCAAAGGAATAAACTATGTTGGTACACTTGTTGGTAAAGTGGAAGACCTTGTCACAATTAATAATTGTGTTGCAACAGGAGATAACGCAAATGTTGTTGCAAGCGGAAGCTATGTAGGTGGCTTGATAGGAAGCGTTGAATATAACGACAGTACTGTTTCAAACTGCCATGCTTCAGTTAACGTTGAGGGTATGAAAGACTCAATCGGAGGATTGATTGGTAAATCTTCGGCTGTTGTAACTTCCTGTTATGCAACAGGTAATGTGTTTACTGAAAAATTGACACAAACCGGTGGCGTTGGTGGCCTTATAGGATATATGGTAAAAGGTAAAGTATCAGATTGTTTTGCATCGGGTACAGTAACCGTAAACGATTATTCTAATATAAAAGGCGAAACAACAACTTATGGTGTTGGTGGATTTGTTGGTATAGCCGATAAAGACAGCGCAAACAGTGAATCAGGAATTTCAAGCTGTTTCAGTGGTGGTAATGTAAAATTCGGTGAAAATGTTACAGGCGTAATTAATCCTTCAGGTTCTGCAACTGCTATTGTAGGTGTTGGTGGATTCAGCGGTGTTAACTATACAACAATAACAAACTGCTATTCATCTGCTTCTGTAAATGCATTCTTTAACAGCGTCAAGAACCAGGCATCTGCAGCAACTTATGGTGTAGGTATCGGCGGCGTATGTGGTGTAGCACTTGCAAACGTTGAAAACGTATATTCATCAGGTTCTGCATCAAAACCAAGTATTTCTGAATTTGATGATACATCAGGAAATGCTTACTACGGTGTTGGTGGTGCTGTTGGTACAGTAATGGGTAACGAAGATGTTTCAGTTTCTAACTGCTTCTACGATTCCTGGAAAAATACTGATGCAACAATGACAGCAATAGGAGATAGAGAAAACACTGACAACTGCAAATCATATACAACAAAACAGTTGACATCAGGAACTCCGTTAAGTGGATTCGATACAAACGTCTGGGGATTCACAACAAGTGCGTACCCATACATCAACGGAATGCTTAATGAATCAGTTTCTCCTGAAATCAGAACAAACGCAATTCTTTCAGTTGTTGTTGTTTCTTATGATGAAGAAGACTATTCAGTTCTTCAGGGTAACGGTCTGACAATGGCGTTGACTGTTCCGACAACATTCACATATATCGACTCAAACAATAATAATGAAGTAAACTATGAACTTGTTTGGGACAGTGATAGTGGTGTTACAATTGATAACAATAAAGCAACAATCAAACGAACAAAGAATATCGGAGAAATAATGGTTCTTACTGTTCAGGTTAAAGATTTTGAACAGTATGGTATCAGACAATATGAACATCTCTGTGCTGATATGAGAGGTACTTATGAACAACCATACCTCATTGGTAACATAGATGATTACCAGCATATTAATATGACTACCGAAGAACATGAAACTGCGAAAGAAACCTGTAAAGATTTCTATGACCAGTGGGCGACTCCGACAGAATATAATGAAGAATTGAAAGTTGAACAACCTGTTGAGGGTACAGTTTACTATCAGTTGACAACAAACATTGATGTTACAGGAGTAACAAGAGAGTTTACTGATTTAACAAACGAAGTATATGCTTATGGAGAAGATACCTATGTATATGACGGATTTGTTCTGACAGGAAACAACTATTCAATCAAAGGTGCTCATTCAAGTGGTTCCTACTTCAAGATGCTTGATTCAAAATCTAAACTTTCTAACATTATCTTTGACGATATAAACCTGAACTCGAACGGTAATAGAGCACTTGTCGGTACAAATAACGGTGAAATCTACGACGTATTTGTAAAAGGAACAGTCGTATCAGACGAAACTTCTATCAACGCAGGTATTGCTACAATTAATAACGGTTTAATTGACGGTTGCGTTGCAGATGTCAATATGACAAATGTTTATGATAAGGATTTTGCTAATATTGCAAGAAAATGTGCAAAAGAGTTATCCATAGATTTAAAAGAAGGTGTATATTTGCAAGTTACGGGACCAAACTACGAAACACCTGCTGAAATCAATGCTTATAAAATACTTGGTGCTAACGCTGTAGGAATGAGTACAGCCTGCGAGGCAACGGCCGCTGTTCACGCTGGTATGAAAGTCTGCGGAATAAGTTGCATAACAAATATGGCCGCCGGTATAACCGGACAGCCACTTGATGACAAAGAAGTAGGGGAAATTGCTTCCACCGCTTCCGATAGATTTTCAAAACTGTTAACAAAATTGATACATTCGTTATATAAATGAGTAAGGCTGTAAGCCGGGTTATGTCGTGGATAATCATCTATCTAGGCATACCGTTACCGATACGCTCAAGCGACCTACCCGAAAGCTGGCGGGCAACCATATGCTTTCTGCTCGGTCTTGCTTCGGATGGGGTTTACACTGACCTTTGATGTTACCACCAAAGCGGTAGTCTCTTACACTGCCATTTCATCCTTACCAGATGTAACCAAAT
>JAFOEP010000166.1 GCA_017380115.1 Clostridia bacterium
CATTACCCAGAAAGGAATGATATCATAACCTGTTACAAGTGTGCTTGTAGGATAGTAGCGATTAAAGTCTTCTGTTTTGTCCGGCCATCCCATTGTTGAAAACGGCCACAATGCAGAACTGAACCATGTGTCAAGTGTGTCAGGATCCTGCTGCAAAGACTTGCTTTTACAATGTGAACATTCACAAGGTGTTTCTTTTGAAACAGTTATCTCACCACAATCTTCGCAATACCATGCAGGTATTCTATGACCCCACCAAAGCTGACGTGAAATACACCAGTCTCTGATATTTTCAAGCCAATGGAAATATACTTTTTCAAAACGTTTAGGAACAAATTTTGTTTCATCGTTCTTAACAGCATCAATTGCAGGAGTTGCGAGAGGTTTCATTTTTACAAACCACTGTTTTGAAACTCTCGGTTCAACTGTTGTGTTACAACGGTAACAAGTTCCTACGTTATGACTGTAATCTTCGATTTTAACAAGAGCGCCCTCTTTTTCAAGGTCAGCAACAATTGCTTTTCTTGCTTCGTATCTGTCCATTCCTGCATATTGAGGATAATCCTGAGTGATTTTTGCGTCGTCAGTCATCACGTTGATGATGTCCAGATTATGACGAAGTCCAACCTCAAAGTCGTTCGGGTCGTGTGCAGGTGTAATTTTTACTACGCCTGTACCAAATTCTACATCAACATAATCGTCTGCAACAACAGGAATTTCACGATGAACAATCGGCAAAATGACTTTCTTGCCAATAAATTTCTTGTATCTTTCATCATTTGGATTAACAGCAACAGCTGTATCCCCCAGAAGTGTTTCAGGTCTTGTTGTTGCAAGGTTAAGATATTCATCACTGTCAGTGAGCTTATATCTCAAATGCCAGAAATGTCCTGCCTGGTCTTCATATTCAACTTCTGCGTCAGATATTGAAGTCAGGCAATGTGGGCACCAGTTGATTATTCTTTCGCCTCTGTATATAAGGCCTTTGTTATACAAATTCACAAAAACTTCGTTTACTGCTTTGTTACAACCGTCGTCAAGAGTAAAGCGTTCTCTGTCCCAATCGCATGAAGAACCCATCTTTTTGAGCTGTTCAATAATTCTTCCGCCGTATTTAGCTTTCCATTCCCATGCTCTTTCGAGAAATTTTTCTCTGCCGATACTTTCTTTTGTAATTCCCTCTTTTTTCATTGCTTCAACGATTTTTGCTTCTGTTGCAATTGAAGCATGGTCTGTGCCGGGAAGCCATAAAGTATCATAACCTTGCATTCTTCTGAAACGAATCAGAATATCCTGCAAAGTGTTGTCAAGCGCATGGCCCATGTGCAACTGTCCTGTAATGTTCGGTGGCGGAATGACTATTGTATAAGGTGACTTATTTTCATCTTTAACAGCATGAAAATATTTTCCGTCAAGCCAAAATTTATATGTCCTGTCCTCAACGTCTTTCGGATCATATTGTTTTGCCAATTCTTTTGCCATAATATTAAACCTCCGAAAAATTTTAAAATCAATCATTATATTATCCCATTTTACCATTATTTTGTCAAGTGAATTTTATATTGAATATGCCATTTTCTGAATAATTATATCATTTACGTTTCTACATATTTTTTCTCAATTGAGCAATCTTATCTCTGATACTTGCAGCATGTTCAAATTCAAGAATTTTCGCAGCAGCTTTCATCTCATTTGTCAGTTCTTTTATGAGTTGTTCTTTTTCAGCTCTGCTCATTTTTTCAACGTTCTTTTCTTTCTTATCTTTCTGAGTTATTTCAAAAACATCACGAACGTCTTTTTTGATTGTTTTCGGCACTATACCGTGAGCTTCGTTATATTCTTTTTGAATTTTTCTTCTTCTTTCAGTTTCAGTAATTGCCCTTTCCATTGAAGGAGTCACGACATCAGCATACATTATTACTTCACCGTTCTGGTTTCTTGCTGCTCTGCCAATTGTCTGAATCAAAGATGTTTCCGAACGCAAAAATCCTTCTTTGTCTGCATCAAGTATCATCACCAGCGACACCTCAGGAATATCAAGACCTTCTCTCATCAGATTTATTCCAACAAGAACATCAAATTCTCCAAGACGCAAATCTCTTATAATTTCAAGTCTTTCCATTGTGTCTACATCATAATGCATATATCTGACTTTAATGCCGAGATTGTCAAGGTAATCCGTCAGATCTTCTGCCATTTTTTTAGTCAGAGTTGTGATTAACACACGTTCATTTCTTTCAATTCTGATATTTATCTGAGAAATTATATCTTCAATCTGTCCATCTGTCGGTTTTACCGTTATTTCAGGATCAAGAAGTCCTGTCGGTCTGATAACCTGTTCAACAATCTGAGTGCTTTCATTTTTTTCAAAATCACCCGGCGTTGCACTCACAAATATTCTCTGTTTGGTTTTTTGATAAAACTCATCAAACTTCAAGGGTCTGTTATCAAACGCAGAAGGCAATCTGAAACCGAAGTTTACAAGATTTTCTTTTCTTGCTCTGTCACCTGCATACATTCCCCTGACCTGTGGCAATGTCACATGAGATTCATCAACAAAGATTAAAAAATCATCAGGGAAATAATCAATCAGTGTAAACGGCGATGAACCGGGCTCTCTGTCAGACATAATACGTGAATAGTTTTCGATTCCTTTGCAAAATCCCGTTTCACGAAGCATTTCAATATCATATTCTGTCCTCTGTTTTATTCTTTGAGCTTCAAGCAATTTTCCTTGTTCTTCAAACTCAGCATAACGATTCACCATTTCCTCGTTAATCACTTTTATTGACTTTTCAAGTTTATCTCTTGAAATAACATAGTGAGAAGCAGGATAAATAGCAACGTGACTCAATACGCTTTTTACGTTTCCCGTCAAAGCATTGATTTCGCATATTCTGTCTATTTCGTCACCAAAGAATTCAATTCTGTATGCATTTTCACTTGAATATACAGGAAAAACTTCAAGCACATCACCACGCACTCTGAACTTATTTCTTATAAAATTGACATCATTTCTTTCATATTGAATCTCAACCAACTTATCTATTACTTCATCACGGCTTTTTTGCATACCTGTTCTCAGTGAAATGACCATATTTTTATAGTCAATCGGGTCACCCAGAGTATAAATGCAGGAAACACTCGCAACAATTATTACGTCTCTTCTCTCACTTAACGCAGCCGTTGCAGAATGTCGCAATTTTTCTATTTCTTCGTTAATTGCACTATCTTTTTCAATGTATGTGTCGGTTGTTGGTACATACGCTTCAGGTTGATAATAGTCATAATAGGACACAAAATACTCAACGGCATTGTTTGGAAAAAACTCCTTAAATTCGGAGCAAAGCTGCCCTGCAAGAGTTTTATTGTGAGCAAGAATCAACGTCGGACGGTTTACGTTTGCAATTATATTTGCCATAGTAAACGTCTTACCACTTCCCGTAACACCAAGCAAGGTCTGGACTTTATCACCGTTCAATATTCCGTTTGTCAGTTTTTTTATTGCTTCGGGCTGATCACCTGTCGGTTTATATTTTGATACAAGTTCAAAATGATCCATAAAAGAATTGTCTCCTTTATTATGAACAAAAAATTTCAATCATTTTTATTATACCACTCAAACATCAAAAAGAAAAGTAACAACAGGAATTTATCAAAAAATTCCTGTTGTTACTTTTAATTAATCAATATAAACTTTTCTTGCGTTGACGTTTAACATCTTTTCGCAGCTTTCTTCGTCAAATCCCATTTTGAAGAACTCATTAATTTCATTTTTTAACTCCCACATCGGATAATCTGTTCCGAAAATGACTTTGTCTACACCATAAGTTTCAATCAGTTTTTTAACTCTGTCATTTCCTATAAACGGGAACGAAGAACTGCAATCAACATAAAAATTATCTATCCCTTTAAGTTTTTCTGCCGCTTCTTCCCACAAAGAGTATCCTCCGAGATGAGCTCCTACTATTGTCAGTGAGGTATAGATCTGAAGAATTGGTAACAGTCGGTTCGGGTTTGAATAGTCATATCTGCTGTCGCCCGTATGCATAAGAATCGGCAATCCTTCTCTTTCGCACAACTCATAAATTTTCAAGCAACGGTAATCGTCAATCTTGAACTGTTGTATGTCAGGATGAAGTTTTACTCCCTTTAACCCGAGCGATTTGATCTTTTCAACCTGAAATTGCATATTATCACAATCAGGATGAAGCGTCCCCAATCCCGTCATAAGCTCCTTATTTTCGTTGACAGAAGAAGCTATGAATTCGTTGATACTTTCAACTTGCTTTGGTGATGTTGCAACGGATTGAACAATAAAATGGTCATATCCCGCTTCTTTTCCACATTTGATAAGATCTTCTACTGTACCGATATTCGGAAATTCTATGTCATAAAATGCACTTGTTCCTGCTATTGCTCTTGCGGCAATTTTTTCAGGATATATATGGCAATGGCCGTCAATTACATAATGTCCGTTTACCATTAAGCCGTCACCACTTTATCTGCTTTTTGAAGGCCAAGCTTCTCGACAGCATTTTCACGCATTTTATATTTTAAAATTTTACCTGCTGCGTTCATTGGGAATTCTTTGACAAAATCTATATATTTCGGCACCTTATGACGAGCCATATTTGCACCAATATATTCTTTCATCTCAGATTCTGTCATAGTTTCATTTTCTTTAAGAATAATACATGCCATAATTTCTTCGCCGTACTGTTCATCAGGTACACCTATAACCTGAACGTCGCTGACTTTCGGGTGAGTATAAATAAATTCCTCGATTTCTTTCGGATAAATATTTTCGCCACCACGAATTATCATATCTTTCAATCGGCCTGTAATTCTGTAATTGCCGTCTTTTGTTCTGCAAGCAAGGTCACCTGTATGAAGCCAACCATCTTTGTCAATTGCTTCGGCAGTTGCTTTGGGCATTTTGTAATACCCTTTCATAATATTATAACCTCTTGCGACAAATTCGCCCGTCACTTCGTCAGGACAATCTTCACCTGTTTCAGGATTGACAATCTTACATTCAATTTCCGGTAACGCTCTGCCGACCGTTGCAACACGCACTTCAATCGGGTCGTCGGTTGAACTCATTGTGCATCCCGGCGAAGCTTCCGTCTGACCGTAAACAATTGTAATTTCCTTCATATTCATTTTTTCAACAACATCTTTCATTGCTGAAATCGGGCACGGACTTCCTGCCATAATACCTGTTCTCATATATGAAAAATCTGTTTTTTCAAAGTCAGGATGTTCAAGCAATGCAATAAACATAGTCGGAACACCGTGGAAGGCTGTTATGTGTTCATTGTTTATACAAGCAAGAGCCGGTTTTGGTGAAAAATACGGAAGTGGTAAAAGTGTTCCGCCGTGAGTCATAGTAGCAGTCATTGCAAGAACCATACCGAAGCAATGGAACATCGGCACCTGAACCATCATTCTGTCTGCTGTTGAAAGGTCCATTCTGTCGCCGATACATTTTCCGTTGTTAACAATGTTATGATGAGTAAGCATAACACCTTTCGGGAAGCCTGTTGTGCCTGATGTGTACTGCATATTGCACACATCATCTTTGTCAACAAGTGCTGCCATTCTGTATACTTCTTCAACGTTGACCTGAGATGCTCTTTCTATCGCTTCTTCCCATTCAAGACAGCCTTTTTGTTTGTATCCGACAGTTATAACATTTCTCAAAAACGGCAAACGTTTTGCATGAAGCTGTTCGCCTTTCTTCGTGTTTTCAAGTTCAGGGCAAAGTTCTGCCACAATCTTTCCGTAGCTTGTGTCTTTTGAGCCTTCTGTCATAATAAGAGTATGTGTGTCAGACTGTCTCAAAAGATATTCTGCTTCGTGAATTTTATAAGCAGTATTGACCGTAACAAGAACTGCACCGATTTTTGTTGTTGCCCAGAACGCAATATACCACTGAGGAACATTTGATGCCCAGACAGCAACGTGAGAACCCGCTTTTACTCCAAGTGCAATAAGCGATCTTGCAAATGTATCTACATCATCACGGAATTCGCTGTAAGTTCTGGTATAATCAAGTGTTGTATATTTAAAAGCATACTGGTCAGGAAACGCTTCAACCATTTTATCAAGCACACTTGAAAACGTTTCTTCTACCAACAATTCTTTTTTCCAGATAAATTTTCCTGTCCGTGCCTTGTTATAATAAAATGTTTTTTCGTTTTTAGACGTGTCGTTAAACTGTCTCATAAAACCAACAAACTGAGAAAAAATTATTTCAATATCATTAAGTTCTTCGCACCATGCAGGGTCCCAGACGAGAGAAATAAAACCGTCATAATTGATTGAACGAAGGCCCAGCATTATTTCCTTTATCGGCAAATCTCCCTCACCTGCAAGGCAATATTCAATTTCACCGTCTTTTATTGTTGCATCATTAAAATGAACATGGCAAATATATGCACCAAGATTTTTGATTACATCTTCCGGTTGCTCATTAGATTTAAAATATGCTGATGACATTTGCCACAAAGCAGCAAGATTGTCACTTGCAAAATCATCAAGAAAATCACGAAGAATTCCTGATTTTGAGAACATACCTGATGTTTCTATCAGAAGGGTTTTTCCGTTTTTCTGTGCATAAGGCAAAACTTCTTCGACAAGTTTTCTGATGTTTTCTATTTTTTCTGTATCTTCACTGTATGATTTAAGTCTGACATATGAAATGCCCATATTTTTTGCAATATCAATACATTTCATAATTTCACTTATGCTTTCCTGCTGAACGCTATCGTCAGAAATATCGCATATTGAATCCACGCAAGGAATTGTCAGTTTTTGATTGTAAAGCTTTCTTTTTGTTGAAGCAGAAGTGTAATCGTGAAAAGCACCATTTTTGTCTGTGAAAAGTTCGTTTGATATGTTATGAAGTTCGATACCGTTGAATTTTAAATCAACAGCAACATCACAAAACTCATCAAACGATGAATTATGCCATCCTTTTGTTGAAAATGATAATTTCATCCTTACACCTCCTCATATGAAATCTTGTTAACTGCATTTATATAAGCTCTGACTGCTGCGCCGATTATATCAGTTGAAATACCGTTTCCGCTGTAAATTTTTCCGTCATAACGCAACTTAACCAAAGCAGAGCCCATTGCCTCCTTGCCTTCTGTTACAGATTGAACTTGGAAATCGTCAAGTTCAAAATTACTTCCTGTGATTTTTTCAATCGCATTGAAAGCAGCATCTATCGGTCCGTCACCTATACAAATTCCTTGCATAGTTTCTCCGTCTTTTTCAAGTGTAATTTGTGCACTTGAAGAAATGATGTTTCCGTTGTTGATAACATAACTGATTATTTTATAAGTTTCAGGAACCTGCAAAGCTGCACTTGCAACAATTGCGTCAAGTTCTTTTGCGCCAACATTTTTCTTTTCTGCAACGCGCTGGAATTCTTCATAAACCTTAAGACTGTCTTCTTCGGACAAATCATAACCTAAAATTTTAGTTGCAGCTATAACGTCCTGAATCTCATCATTTTTATCAAGCTTTATAACAGTTTTGTC
Source organism: Clostridia bacterium (assembly GCA_017380115.1). Classification (GTDB taxonomy): domain Bacteria; phylum Bacillota; class Clostridia; order Oscillospirales; family Acutalibacteraceae; genus SIG575. The sequence continues at coordinate 7,554 of JAFOEP010000166.1, forward strand.
TGATTCTGAAACAGAAATAGAATTCTTTGAGTTTTTAACGCTGTCAGTAATTCTCTTGACCTGTTTGATAATTCTGTTGAGTTCTGTATATTTTATATCTGAGGAAATTCCGAAATTTTCTCCACAATTTTTTATCATAGTTGAAAATGTTTCAAGTTCAACTATATCTCCTTCAACAGCAGTTTTCACACAAGATGCTCCTTTTTTGACTGCAAGAAGGGCATCTCCACAAGCAAGACCGTTGTTGTCACAGCAGCTAACGCTGAGCTGACAAGAAGTTGCGTTTGATATTTTTTCAACTAAACCCGCAAAATCATCAGGCAGCATCTGTCCTGCACTGTCGCAAAAACAAATTGATGTTGCACCCGCTTTTTCTGCCGATTTTATTGCTTCCATCAAAAATTCCGGTTCTGCTCTTGATGCGTCAAGCATTGAAAACTCTACATCCTGAACCTTTTCTTTTGCGTAAGAAACAGTTTTTTCAATCCATTCAAGCATTTTAGGTGCTTTTTTATGTGAGAAATATTCCATTCCGACAGGAGAAACCGGAAGCTCAATTCTTATTTTTTTGTTCTGCGCATTGTTCAAAGCATTTGCTGCTTCATTAATGCTTTCAGCAGTACTACCGGCAGCAACACAAAGAGTGCTGTTTTTTACAAAAGATGATATTGTGCGAATCAACAAAGTATCAGTTTTGCTGTTCTTTATTTCCGGCAACTCAATAACATCTACACTTAGTTTTTCCAACTGACGTGCGATTTCAATTTTTTCCTTGAAGCTGAACGAATTGTCGTTTCTGCAAAGAGTTGAGTCTGCAATTTTAATTTTTTTCATAATACCATTCCTTTCATAAACGCAAAAACCCCGAGAAGCATTATACTTCTCGGGGACGAATTTTCTTCGCGGTACCACCCCGGTTATTGTCTCTCGGACAATCACCTCATAAAGCTCAAACAAGCTTTTTGCCATGGTAACGGGGCACGCCGTAATCGCTTACTGTAACTTCTGCGATTCTGCTCCAAAACGAGACAGCTTTAAACACTTCTTATCGGTTTGCACCAGACACCGACTCTCTTTAAAGAAGAAGAAAAAAGCTTAATTTCTTCATTGCATTTAAAATATTAAAGATATGATATCACCTATCGAAATTTTTGTCAAGTGTTTTTTTTATTTTTACTTCCTGCAATTTTTGCAGTCACAAACGAAACAAATTTATGATATCCTGTAACCTTTTTGAGCAAATCAATAGCGATTGCAAACACAAGCGACAAAACCGTCAATACTACAAAAATTACGAGAGAATACTTTTGTGAATAAATGAAATCTTTTAAAAGATATCCTCTGAGCAACGTGTGAGAAAGGAAAATGTCCATTGAATATTTCCCTATAAATTCCATTGCTTTGTATAAGAACTTTATCTCTGACAATATTGTATAACACCAGATTATCACCAATGTCGGAATTATTCCATCCCTGAGATAGCTGACTTCCCAACCTGCATATGTTCTCAAATAAACGCAGCCGACTATTATTCCTGAATATAAAACAACTTTTATCAGATAGTCAATCACTTTGTTTTTCTTTATCAGCCTGAATTCTTTTATTTTTGCAAGTAAATTTTTCTCAGAGAATATGATTCCAAGTGCAAGTGTAAAAGTCCAACGAACCATATCGCTGTTTTTCTGCTCAAAAATTCCACACAAAATCATTGTTGTAACAAGCAAAGCAATTGATCCGTATTTTTCATACAACTTGTAAAGAAGCGGCATTATCGCAACAATAATTATCGCAAGACTCATATACCACCACGTACCTATAAATATAGGTGTACCAAACAGCTTTGAAAGTCCCATAAAATCAACAATAATATACCAAACAGTGTTCACCATATTATTTGCTTCATAAACAGAAAACATTGTTTTGTCAAAAATCAATGCAAGAATCACGCACACAATATATACAAACCAAAATCCTGACATCAGAGAAAAATATCTTTTTGATATCTGCTTTTTGTATGCCAATGCATTACTTTTATCTATGTTTTTTAAGCTATAAGTTATTCCGTAACCTGACAAAAACACAAACACAGCGACACATATTTTACAAAATTGTGCTATCAACACTGTTTTTGTCTCACCTATCGGTGCAAAGTTTATTTCAAACCCTTTGTATCTTGATGCGTCAAGGAACAAATGATGAAACATCATCATCAGGATTGCAACACCTTTTACGGCATTTGTATCTTTTTTCGTAAACTGCATAAATACACCTTCTCATTCCATAATTTCTGATTTTATTATTTAAAAGAAAGTAGCCACCTTTTGTGTCGGCTCAGACGTTTTTGCAATCTCTTTAACTTTTATAACAGGTCCACGTCTTCCGTAAAGACGGCTGAACTTAATCGAAACTGTACCCGTAACATTGAGCCATTCTCCAGATTTTAAAATGTCTGTATTTTTATAATCACAGACAATTCCACAATATGTTATATCATCAATGCAGCAAGTCATAACGTGTCTTCCTGCAACAAAAACATCTTTCCCCATTCGGTCTTCTCTTGCGATTATACCCTTAAACTTTACTGTTTTACCGTCATATTTCTTCATTTCTTCAATCAGATCACGATAAAACAATGCAAAATCTTCGTCTTTGATTTCTATAACTTCTGCTTCAATATCAAACGGAAGAGGGTCTTCAATTTCATCAAATTCAACCTCTCCGTCTGTGTATTCATAAATAATATCAGTGCGTCGGCTCGATGCTCTTACAATCTTATGAAATTCGTTTATATCATCAACATCTCTTCTGACTCTGTTGAATGCAACCATTTCACAATTTGTAAGTTTGTCAACAACAAGCGACCTCATATTTGAATTATAGTTTAGGAATGTCGTCGCATCAACGCTCATCATACATTGATAAACGCCCCAATTTTCAGGAAGTTTGTTTTTCAAATCGTTGATAAGCAACATTCCGTTAAATTCAATAACTACTCTTTCTGCATCATATTTCTTTTGCATAATCAGAAGTTTATCTCTTGTCAAGGAATCAAAATCGTCAATATATTCTATTGTCACATTGTTTCCGCTGAATTGGGAAGGGTCATATTCTTCAATACCCTCTTCAAAAACAAGCAACAAGGTTTTTTCTCCTGAATTAAATCTCGGATCAGACAAGGTCTGCTGAACAAACTGCGTCTTTCCGCTTTCCAGAAATCCCACAAACAAATAAACAGGTATCGTTTGCATACTGTTTCCTCTTTTCTTTATATTTCAAATAATTCGCACAAAGCTTCTTCATTGAGTTTTGAGCCTATTACGCATAATCTGCCCGTCACATCTGCTTCACCGTTTCTGACATCTGCTTCACCGGGTACATAATCAAAATAAACCCATCCGTCTTCACCTTCAACAACGCCTTTTGCTCTGAGCACTGTGCCAAATTTCTCAGCATCTTCAAGCTCTGAAAGACATTTTTCTATGAAGTCTTTGCTGTATTTTTTTGCTGTTTCTTTTCCCCAGCTTGTAAAAACATCATCAGCGTGATGATGGTGATGGTGATGATGTTCATCATGGTCATGGTGGCAATGCTCATCGTGGTCGTGGTGGCAATGCTCATCGTGGTCGTGGTGACAATGCTCATCGTGGTCGTGGTGACAATGTTCATCATGGTCGTGGTGGCAATGCTCATCGTGGTCGTGGTGATGATGGCAAACAGGACATTCTTCATCTTTCATCAAATCTTTAGCATTAAACCCTGTTTCAATTGCCTGAAGAATCTTTTTGCCATCAAGAATTTCCCAATCAGTAGTGATAATCAATGCATCGGGATTAAGATTTTTTATGATATCAACCGTTTCATTTATTTTATCATTTTTCATTTTTCCTGTTCTGCTTAAAACAACAGATTTAGCAGATTTAATCTGGTCATTAAAAAATTCACCGAAATTTTTAGTATACATTTTGCATTTCTGAGCGTCGACAACTGCCGTAACACAATTAAGTTGAATTGAAGAATCATTAATTCCCATCACAGATTTAATAACATCGCTAAGTTTTCCGACACCTGACGGTTCAATAATAATTCTGTCTGGAGCAAAATCGTCAAGAACTTTCTTTAATGCTTCTTTAAAATCACCTACAAGGCTGCAACAAATACAACCCGAATTCATTTCTGTGATTTCTATTCCTGCATCGCTGAGGAATTTTCCATCTATACCAATTTCTCCAAATTCATTTTCGATGATAACAATTTTCTCTTTGCCGTATGCTTCTTTAACAAGCTTTTTAATAAGAGTGGTTTTCCCTGCTCCTAAAAAGCCTGAAAAAATATC
>JAFOEP010000167.1 GCA_017380115.1 Clostridia bacterium
GCATTATACACCATTCAGAAAATAATTTCAAGAGTTTTTTGTAATAATACACAATTTTTTTATTTTTTTCGTTCTTAAAAGTATATAATGTTAAATTTTTATCCGATTTGTGAAAAATTATCTCAAAATTTTGAGCTTGATATCTTCTCCCATAATTCTTCTTGCTATTCGTGAAAAAGACTTTTGCGGTTTCTTTTTGAGCTTGAAATTTCTGTCAGACATCGACGCCAAAGCAATTTTTTCATCATACGGTACAACGCCAATCAATCTGACGCATACCTTGTCTATTACGCTGTCAATGTTAAGATTCTTTTTGCCGACTGATAATTTTGTTATCATCTTGTTTATTATCAATCTTATATCTTCCATTCCGAATTCTCTCATATTGTTTACAGCGACACCTGCACTTCTTACGCAAACATCTTCTGCATTTGAAACGACAATTCCCCTGTCTGCGCAACGACATGCAATTTCAAAATATTTGCCCACTCCTGCAGGAGAATCAAGCAATATATAATCAAAATCCTCATCAAAAAGTTCAACTGTTTTTTTTATGTTTTTTAATGTAAATTCTTCTTCTGATTTTTTCGGTGCGCAAAGCAGACTGATTCCGTCTTTTTCAATCACAGCTTCTTCTTTCAGGCATCTTTCGAGGATAATATCTCCCCAATTGTTGATAACACTTTCACCGGCTCCGAGTATTACGTCCAGACTTGAAAGTGATACATCAAAGTCCACCAACAAAACTTTTTTACCAAGCTCTTTCAAAGCGAGTGCAATTCCTGCAACGCAGGTTGATTTTCCTACACCGCCTTTTCCCGAAGCAAAAACAATTTTTTCAGCCACAGACGTTTCCTCCTTGTTTATATTTTTTAAGCAAGTCCCATTTTCTTTGCCATTTCAGCAGTTTTCAGTTCAAGCATCTTGCTGACGCCTTCTTCCTGCATTGTTACACCATAAAGAATGTCTGCTTCTTCCATTGTACCTCTTCTGTGAGTTATTAAAATGAACTGTGTATTGCAGGTCATTCTTCTGACGTACTGTGCATATCTTGTGACGTTGACATCATCAAGTGCTGCTTCAACTTCGTCAAAAATACAGAATGGTGCAGGTGTGACTTTCAATATGGCAAACAGCAACGCTATTGCAGCAAGTCCCTTTTCACCACCTGAAAGCAAGTCAATATTTTTTACATTCTTTCCTGGTGGTTGTACCTTGATATCAATATTACATTCAAGAATATCAAGCTCATCTTCCGGCACAAGCTCTGCTTTACCTCCTCCAAAAAGTTCGGAGAAAGTTTCGCCAAAGAACACGTTAATTTTTGCAAACTGTTCTCTGAACTGTTCGCTCATTTTTCCTGTCAGTTCCGTAATCAATTTCAGAAGTTCGTTTCTTGATTTTTCGATATCGTCAATCTGTTCTTTCATAAACTCATAACGTTGACTGACTTCATCGTATTCCTCAATCGCATCAACATTGACACTTCCGAGAGAACGAATCTTGTTCTTTATGTCGTGAAGTGTTCTTGTGGCCTCAGAAATATCTTCAATCACAATTCCTATTGCCTCAGCTTCACTTCTTGAAAGTTGATATTCATCATAAAGCTTGTTGATAGTATCAGTATATTCTTTTTCGATTGCAGTTTTTCTTTCTTCAAGCCTTGCAATCTCGCCACTGATTTTTTCTTTATCTTCGTTGCGTTCTCTTTCCTGTTTGCGAATAACATTACTTGCAGCTTCGCATTTATCACGTCGGGATATCAATTCAGTTATTTCTTCTTTCGAATTTTTACCTCTGTTTCTGAGCGCAACAGTTTCTTTTTCAAGCTCTTCAATATGCTTACTTATTTCAACATTCTTGTTCTGAATATTGTTGATTTCGTTTTCGAGTTCATCTTTCTTCTCGTTTCTGTCTCCGACGCTTGATCTGAGTTCTTCGATAGAACGGCGTTTTGACTCAATATCCTTGTTCAATGCAAGAATTTCAAGATTAATTTCATTTTCTTTTTTGCCGAGATTTTCTCTTGATGAAGTCAGATGTTCACGGTTTTGTGAAACAGAATCAATTTTTGTTCTGTAACTTTCAAGTTGAGAATTGAGCTGTGTTATTTTTTCAAGACTAACCTTTGATGCGTTAGTAAAAATTTCAATTCTCGTATCAGAAGTTTGCTTTTCTTCTTCAAGTTCCTTCAAACCATTTTTTAATGTTTCAAGCTGACCTGCCGTGAGTTTCAAAGCACTTTCTTTTCTGATTATGTCTTCCTGTGCTCTGAGCAAATCTGCCTGAGCTGCGTTCAAAGTACCTTCTGCCAAAGCAAGATCTTCAAGCACTGTCTTATATTCTGCTTTATCATTATCAAGCTGTTTTGTGAGTCTTTCAATTTCCTCATTAAGCTTTTCAATTTCATTTGCACGGCTGAGCATACCGGAATTTTGTCCCCTTGAACCACCTGTCATTGAACCACCGGAGTTTATGATTTGTCCGTCAAGAGTTACAATTCTGAACTTGTATCCGAATTTCTTTGCAATCGCAATAGCACAATCCATATCCTCTGCAACTGCAATATGTCCGAGTTGATATTTGAATATTTCATCATACTTTTTGTCGTATGTAACAAGCTTGTCAGCCATATCGACAAAACCATATTCATCATCAAGGCCTTCCTCAGGGAAAGGTTTTGATTTAATTGCAGTCAACGGAAGGAAAGTTGCTCTGCCAAGTTTACTTTCTTTCAAGAAACTGATTGCTCGTTTTGCATCGTTTTCGTTGTCCGTAACAATATGCTGAATTGATGCACCGAGTGCCGTTTCAATAGCTGCTGCATACTTTTCATCAACAGTAACAAGTTGAGAAATCGGTGCGTGGATACCTCTGAGCGTTCCACGTTTTATCTCTTTCATTACTGCTTTTACGCTGCCGGAATAACCTTCCATATTCTTTTCAAGGTCATCAAGCATTTTTGCTCTTGAACTTTTTCTGTGCAGCTCAAACTCTGTTTTATCAATTTTTTCTTTCAGTCCATCAGCTTTGCTCTTTTTTGAATTTGCTTTTAATTCATAACCGGCAATACTGTTCTTCAATTCTTCTTCAGCATTTCTGCTGTTTTCAAGGTCATTTTCCTGTTCATCTTTTTTTGCCTGAATTTCGTCGCAAAGACTCTTTCTTGAACAAAATATTTCATCAATCGTTTTTATTCTTGACAATATTTCTTCTATTGAAGATTCTGCTGTTGACTGTTTGATTCTGTATTCGCTGATTTCAACCGTAAGTTTTTCAACGTCTTCGGTCATTTTTAAAATTTCATCGGCAAAAGCTTCGTTTTCAAGTTGTATTTTTGTGATTTCACTGACTGCCTCTGACAATTCCTGTTTCTTCTTATCAATCTCTGCTTCAATCTCTGAAATAGCTTTGCTTTCACTTTCAATTCTTTCGTCTATATGCTGACGTGTGTCCGAAAGTGTCTGGATATCTTTTCTGATTCTTAAAACTGTTTCTTCGTTATATTCAATTGATTTCTTTTCAACTGCAATTTCACTTTCAATCTTTGATGCCTGTTCTTCAATTGACATAGTGCTTTGATGAATAAAATCAATCGATGCAGTAATATCTCTGCTTTGTGCACTGTTTTCTTCAAGTTGTTTGTTGAGGTTTTCAATATCTTCGCTGATTTCATTATAATGAGCTTTCGCAGCAATCAATTTGTCTTCCTGCGTTTTAAGGTTATTTTTTGATTTTTCAATCGTGTGTAACCAAAGCCCGATTTCAAGTTCTTTCTTTTCTGCTGAAAGAACAATAAATTTCTGAGCTTTTTCTTTCTGAATTTTTAACGGGCCTACTCTACTTTCAAGTTCACTGAGAATATCTCTGAGTCTGACAAGGTTTTCTTCTGCTTGTTCAAGTTTTCTTGTGGCATCTGTTCTTCTGTATCTGAAATGAGAAATACCTGCTGCTTCTTCAAGCATCTCTCTGCGTTTTCCCGATTTTGAGGAAATAAGTTCTGCAACCTTACCCTGACTTACCATTGAATATCCGTCACGGCCAAGTCCTGTATCCATAAAAAGCTCGTGAATGTCTTTGAGTCTTACTCCCTCGCCGTTCAGAAGATATTCACTCTCACCTGAACGATAATATCTTCTTGTCACAGTCACTTCATCTTCGTCGCAATTGTTCAACACTTTGTCTGTGTTGTCAAGTGTCAGACTGACTTCGGCAAATCCGTGGGATTTTCTTCCTCCTGCGTTACCGCTGAAAATAACGTCTTCCATTTTTGAACCACGAAGACTTTTTGATGACTGTTCACCGAGTACCCATCGAACAGCGTCAGCAATATTACTTTTACCACTTCCGTTTGGGCCTACAACACCTGTAATCCCCTTCTGAAGTTTCAATACAGTTTTGTCGGGGAAGGACTTAAAACCCTGCATTTCAATTGATTTTAATATCATTTTTGTTCCTCAACTTTCACTTCATATCTACCCACATCATTTAAAGCAACAACTTTCATCTCATAACCTTGCTTTTTAAGTTGCTCTGCATTAAACCTTTTTTGTCCGACCGTCGCAGAAACTGCATACGGTGCAACGCCTACAAGAATTTTGCCTTTTTGAATTTTACTGTTATCTATCTCTTTTATTATTTTATTAAAATAAATTCTGCTTTCGCAAAGTTCCTTAAATGCAGGATGATAAAATCCTGCAACATATCCTTCTTCTACATTTCCGCCTGAATGAAGTCCCGTTCTGATAACTTTTATGTCGTTTTCAAAAAACATCAGCAACAACTCTGCGCAAAGGTCAACCGTTTCTTCATCGGACATAACCTTATACTCCCCGGAATTATACAACTCACATAATTTAGTGTTTTCAAGCACAATTGTCGGATAGATTCTGACAGTATCCGGTTTTAAAGAAATAATTCTTTTTGCTGTCTCAATATCCTTCTCAACGCTTGATTTATATAACCCTGTCATCATCTGATGTCCGACTTCAAAGCCAAACTTTTTCAACATCTCAGTTGCTCTGACAACATCCTGCGAAGTGTGGCCTCTTTGGTTTGCTTTCAACACTTCGTCGTTCATGCTCTGACAACCAAGTTCAACTGAGGTCACAAAATTTTCTTTTAAAATTTTACATATTTCTTCGTCGATAGCATCAGGTCTTGTTGAGATTCTGATGCCGGAAAAATATTTTTGTTCTATGTATGGTCCGGCAGCTTTAAGAAGCTGTGTCATATATTCTCTGTCAATGGCAGTAAAACTTCCACCAAAAAATGCTATCTCGCCGTTTTCGGAATAAGACGATTTTATTGCAGTTTCTGCCGCTTTTTTTACGTCTTGTGCCGTTATTTTTTCAAGCTGTCCCGATATACTTTTCTGATTGCAAAAACTGCATTGATTCGGGCAACCTGCATGAGGCACAAACAATCCTACGTTATATTTTTTCAAAGTCCCATCAACTCTAATGCTTCTCTTGCAGCTTCCTGTTCGGCATTTTTCTTGCTTCTGCCCTTACCTCTGCCTATCACGTTACTGTTGAGATGAACTTCAACTTCAAAGCATTTGTTATGGTCAGGGCCAGTTTCACCGACAGTTATATATTCAAGTACTTCTTCAGGATTTTTCTGAATCACTTCCTGCAAGGTTGTTTTATAATCTGTGAATTTTCCGTGTTTCTGAGACATTTTCTCGATAAAACGCAAGACAAATTTTCTGGCTTCCTGCATTCCGCCATCGAGATAAATTGCCGCAATCACTGCTTCAAAAGC
>JAFOEP010000168.1 GCA_017380115.1 Clostridia bacterium
ACTTGCGCGATAAACGTCCAATTTAATGTCTTCCGGACATATTTCCACTTCAATTGTGTCGTAAATTTCCGGCATAACTTAAAGAGATGCAAATGATGTGTGTCTTATTCCCGATGAATCGAAAGGTGAAATTCTGACAAGGCGGTGAACACCTGATTCACTCTTCAAAAATCCGTATGCATTTTCACCTTCTATAAGAAGTGTTGCAGATTTGAGACCTGCTTCATCACCGTCAAGAAAGTCTACCATTGTAACTTTATATCCGTGACTTTCTCCCCAACGAGTATACATTCTGACTAACATTGAGTTCCAATCCTGTGCTTCTGTTCCACCTGCACCGGTGTGGAAAGTCAGAATTGCGTTTTTGTTGTCATATTCACCGGTAAGCAATGTGCTGAGCGTTTGTTTTTCAAGTTCTTTTTCAATTGCGTCAACGCTTTCTCTGCACTCATCAAACAATTCCAGGTCTTCTTCTGCGTCGGAAAGTTCTATCATCACCAATGTGTCTTCATAGTCTCTTTTTAACTTTTCGTATGATTCAACTTTGTTTTTTAATCCACTTGTTTTCTGCACTATTTTCTGAGATTCTTCAACATTGTCCCAGAAACCGTCCTGCGCAGACATTTCTTCAAGCTTTGCAACTTCCTCTTTAAGTCTTTCAACTCCAAGAGCTTCATAAAGACTTTCAAGCGTATCTTTTTTTTCAAGAAGTTCAAGCCTTAATTGTTCATATTGTATCATATTAAGCCACCTGTATAAAAATTTTCATAAATAATCATTTTATTTTACCACATAACCACAAAAAAATAAAGACCTTTTTACAAAATTTTCTTTCCTATATATATGCTACTCATAAAACTTGTGTCTGATTTTTAAAATTTTTAAATTAAAAAGGCAGGGTCTGAGAGCCGTTATATCGGTAAGCTCAGTTCCTGCCTGTTGTTATTTCATTTTCTTTTTAAAAAGTAATGTTGAGATTATCATAAATATTATTGTATAACCGATTATCCATAGCAAATTAGAAATTGTTGCAGATAAATCAAGATTTATTGCGGCTTTTATTGCTTCAACGCCATGATAAAACGGTAACACTTCACAGATTTTCTGATAAACATTTCCTACAAGCTTTATATCAAACCAGATTCCGCTGAGCCACGCTGAAAGCTGTATGACAATAGATGACACTCCTCCTGATGCCTTGTTGCTCAACACGCATCCAAGACATATTCCTATTGATACAAACAATACTGAGCATACTGCCGAAACTGCAACTGCACCGACCAACGACACTTGCGCTTTCAGTCCGAATGCAATTGAACTTGCAAAGCAAATCAACGTCTGCACAATACCGATTAATACGTTTGGAAGCACATATCCGAATATAAAATTTCTTGCTTTCATTGTTGTTGAAAACAATCTTGTCAAAAACGATGTTTCCATGTCTGACGAAATATTTATTGCAGTAAACATGCTCAGAAACGACAGCCCGAAAAATGCTATTCCCGGTGACAATTTTTCAATTGAAAACAGGTCAATGGGTATGTTTCTGTTTATAAAAGACATCAACACAAGCAAACATTCAGGAAATATTATTGCAAAAATAATAGTGATCGGGTCCCTTATAAGTTCCTTGAGATTTCTGTTTGCAAAATTTAATGTTTTCATCTTATATCTCCTCCGTTTTCTTTGGAGATTTCAATAAACGCTTCTTCAAAATCACTTTTTCTTGACAGTTTGATCAGTTCATCTGCTGTGCCGAGCGCAATTATTTTTCCATTTTTCATAATAGCTATTTTATCTGACAGTTTTTCAGCTTCTTTCATATAATGCGTTGTGAGAATTATTGTTGATTTCTTTTTTAAGTTTGTAATTGTATCCCACAATTCGTGCATTGAAATCACATCAAGTCCCAATGTCGGCTCATCAAGAAAAAGCAATTTCGGCTCAGATATTACTGCCATAGCGATGCTCAATCTTCTCTGGTATCCTCCCGACAAAGTTTTTGCCCTTTGATTTTCTACTTTTTCAAGTGAAAACTCTTTTATTATTTCTTTCGTTTTTTCTTCGGCTTTTGTTTTGTCAAAATAAATCTTTGCCATAAAAAGCAGATTTTCTTTTACTGTCAGATTTTTTGCAACTGCTGTTTCCTGAGGAGAAACGGCAACAAATTTTTTAAATTCTTCTTTTAGTATGCTTTCGTCAAAAATTTTTGCGTCACCCGATGTAGGTTTCAGAAGTCCACAAAGCATTTTTATTGTTGTGCTTTTTCCTGCCCCGTTTGTTCCCAACAACGAGAACAATTCTCCTTCTTCTACCTCGAAATTCAGACCGTCAACTGCGTTAATATTTTTGAATTTTTTTGTCAGATTTTCACATTTTATTGCTTTCATCTTTTATCCCTCTCTGAGCATCAAAAATTTCGTTTGCAAATTTTAAAAAATCTTCATTTTTCACAATCGCAATTCCTCTTTCAGTGTCTCCAAGCAACAACAACGTGTCGCCCGATTTGATTTCAAAAACATCTCTTGCTTCTTTTGGAATAATAATCTGACCTTTTTCTCCGACTTTTGCAGTCCACGCGTATTTTCCTTTTGCTGACATATTGTTCCTCCTATAAGTATGTTTTTTCCTACTTTTCATACTTATTATACTATATTTATTATTTTATGTCAACAAAAAACACTTATCAGATAAAAGCAAACATAAAAATACCCTGCAATTTCTTGCAGGGTATCTGAGTTTAAATTATTCTGCGTCAGGAGCATAGAGGTCAGCAAGTTTTTCAAGATGCTTTCTCTGTTCCTGAGAGTTTTTAACAGCTTTGTCAAAGAGTTCTTCTGCTCTTTCTGGGAAAGAACGTGTGAGTGAAGAATAACGTGCTTCACTGAGAATGAATTCTTTGTAGTCGCCTGTTGCAGGTTTGCTGTCAATTGTAAGAGGATTCTTGCCTTGTTCTTTGAGTGCAGGGTTGTAACGGAACATATTCCAGTATCCGCAGTCAACTGCTTTCTTCATTTCTTTCTGGCAGTTAACCATACCACCCTTAATGCTGTGCATTTCACATGGAGCATAACCGATAATAAGTGATGGTCCGTTGTATGCTTCAGCTTCTGCGATTGCTTTAAGTGTCTGGTTCTGGTCAGCACCCATTGCAATTTGTGCAACGTAGATATATCCATAAGACATAGCAATTTCAGCAAGGCTCTTCTTAGCAATTGCTTTACCGGCAGCAGCAAACTGTGCAACCTGTCCGATCTGTGAAGCCTTTGATGCCTGTCCACCTGTGTTTGAATATACTTCTGTGTCGAATACCATAATGTTGATGTCGTTGCCGGAAGCAAGAACGTGGTCTACGCCACCGAATCCGATATCGTATGCCCATCCGTCACCACCGAAGATCCATACAGATTTCTTTGAAAGATATTCTTTGTTTTCATAAACGCTCTTGCAAAGGTCGCAGTTGTCTTTTGTCTTTTCAAGTTCTGCAACAAGAGCTTCTGTTGCGTCTGCATTTGCTTTGCCGTCATTCTTTGTTTCAAGATATTTTTCAGCAGCTGCTTTAAGTTCAGCAGGAGCTTTTTCACTTGCTGCGATTTCTTCAACCTGAGCAACAAGTCTGTCACGGATAGCTTTTTGTCCGAGATACATACCAAGACCGTGTTCTGCGTTGTCTTCAAACAATGAGTTTGCCCAAGCAGGACCATGTCCCTTGCTGTCTGTTGTGTATGGTGATGTTGCTGCAGGGCCACCCCAGATTGATGAACATCCTGTTGCGTTTGAGATATACATACGATCACCAAAGAGCTGTGTGATAAGACGAGCGTATGATGTTTCAGCACAACCTGCACATGAGCCTGAGAACTCAAGGAGAGGTTTTTTGTACTGGCTGTTGATTACGTTCATTGTAGCTGTTGTTTCAGGTTTTTCTGTAACGTTTGCTACGCAATAATCAAATACTTGCTGCTGATCATCCTGTGATTCACGAGCAACCATTGTAAGAGAATTTGTAGGACATACTCCGATACATACTCCACATCCCATACAATCAAGCGGTGATACTGCAAGAGTATATGTATAGTCTGTTTTGATGATTGGCTTCGGAGAAACTTTCATATTTGAAGGTGCTGCTGCAACTTCTTCTGCGTTCAATGCGAACGGACGGATTGTTGCATGAGGACAAACAAATGCACATTTGTTACATTTTGCACAAGTTTCTGCATTCCATTCAGGAACCATAACTGCAACGCCACGTTTTTCATAAGCTGATGCGCCCTGTTCGAATGTACCATCTTCGTGACCTGTGAATGCACCAACTGAAAGTTCATAACCGTCCATATGAGCAACAGGTTTCATAATGTTTTCAACCTGTTCAACAAGTTTCTGAGGACCTTCAACTTTTTCTGCGCCGGCGTTGTCTGTTGCGTTTGCCCAATCTGCAGGAACGTCAATCTTTGTATATGCACCAAAACCGGCATCAATTGCCTTGTGGTTCATATCAACAATGTCCTGACCTTTTTTAGAGAATTTCTTTGTAACTGCATCTTTCATATACTTGATAGCTTCATCTTTTGGAAGAACGCCTGCAAGTGAGAAGAAAGCAGCCTGAAGAATTGTATTTGTTCTCTTGCCAAGGCCAATGCCTGCTGCAAGGTCAATAGCGTTAACTGTATAAAGCTGAATGTTGTTGTTAGCAATATACTGTTTTGTTTCTGCGCTAAGTTTTTCAGCGAGTTCTTTTTCATCCCACTGACAGTTTACAAGGAATATTCCGCCCGGTTTAACGTCGTTAACCATCTTCATACCTTTTTCAATGTATGATGGGTTATGACAAGCAACGAAGTCTGCTTTGTTTACATAATATGGGCTCTTGATTGCCTTGTCGCCGAAACGAAGGTGAGATACTGTGATACCACCTGTTTTCTTTGAGTCATACTGGAAGTATGCCTGAACAAATTTATCTGTGTGGTCACCGATAATTTTGATAGAGTCTTTGTTTGCACCAACTGTACCGTCGCCGCCAAGTCCCCAGAATTTACATTCGATTGTACCTTCTGCTGCTGTGTTAGGTGAAACTTTTTCTTCAAGTGAAAGGTTTGTTACATCGTCAACGATACCGATTGTGAACTGTGCCTTCGGAGCATCTTTTTTGAGTTCATCAAACACTGCAACGATGCTTGAAGGTGGTGTATCTTTTGAACCAAGACCATATCTACCACCTGTAACAGTTGCCTGTCTGCCCTGTGATGAAAGAGCTGCAACAACGTCAAGGTAAAGTGGTTCACCAAGTGAGCCCGGTTCTTTTGTTCTGTCAAGAACAGCAATTTTCTGAGCTGTCTGAGGGATTGCTTCAACCAATCTTTCAGCTGAGAATGGACGATAAAGACGTACCTTTACGATACCAACTTTTTCACCCTGTGCTGTAAGATAATCAATAACTTCTTCTGCAACGTCGCAAACAGAACCCATTGCAATGATAACTCTGTCTGCATCAGGAGCACCGTAGTAGTTGAAAAGTTTATAATCTGTGCCAAGTTTTGCGTTAACCTTGTCCATATATTCTTCAACAATACCCGGAACTTCTTCATAGTATTTGTTACATGCTTCACGATGCTGGAAGAAAATGTCGTCGTTTTCATGAGAACCTCTCATTACCGGGCGTTCCGGATTGAGAGCACGTTTACGGAATGCATCAACTGCATCCATATCGCACATTTCTTTAAGATCATCATAATCCCAGATTTCAATTTTCTGAATTTCATGTGATGTTCTGAATCCATCAAAGAAGTTGATGAATGGAACACGGCTTTTAATTGTTGCAAGGTGTGCAACTGCACCAAGGTCCATAACTTCCTGTGGGTTTGTTTCAGCAAGCATTGCGAAACCTGTCTGACGACAAGCATATACGTCTGAATGATCACCGAAAATATTAAGTGCGTGAGAAGCTACGCAACGAGCTGATACATGGAAAACTGACGGAAGAAGTTCACCGGCAATTTTATACATGTTCGGGATCATAAGAAGAAGTCCCTGAGACGCTGTATATGTTGTTGTGAGAGCACCAGCTGCGAGTGAGCCGTGTACTGTACCTGCAGCACCTGCTTCTGACTGCATTTCAACAACGTTTACCTGTGTGCCGAAAATATTCTTCTGTCCCTGTGCTGACCACTGATCAACATAGTCTGCCATAGGGCTGGACGGAGTAATAGGATAAATACCGGCTACTTCTGTGAATGCATACGATACGTGTGCAGCAGCGGTATTACCGTCCATGGTTTTCTTTTTTCTTGCCATTATGTTTCCTCCTTAATGGGTTTAATGTGATAATTCTTTACCAAAAGTCATTATATCACCTTTTTGTATAAAAGTAAACAAAATTTTGCGAAATTTTCTTGGGAAAAAACGCTCCTTTTTATTGAATATTTATAAATATTTAACAACTTTTTTGTCAAATAAATTCTGTTGCATTTTCTCGGATAAATTCGTTGGCTGTTTTAATCATATTTTCAAAATCAAGATTCGTTTTCAATTCCTCGTCAATTTTTGCAACTTCGCTTTCAAAAAATGATACTTCTTCATTTTCTTCATCAAAAATATCATACATTTTTCTGACAAGTTCTTTTGATTTTTCGTCTGCAAATTTATCTGTCGCCATAACAACATAAGGTGTCAGCGGTTTCGAATAATCCGTGAAGAAGCTTCTGACACTTTCTTTTGCATCAAGGATAAAATAATTCAACGCATAAATCATCTTTTTGTTGTCGCTCAATTCCTCAAACGCTTCGTTCATATCCTCACCTTTTTCTATCGTCAGCTGGATATTTGACGCAACGCCCTCAAGAAGCATATCGCTCATATCATTTTTAATTTTTTCTTCTGACAAGGTTGCATAATTTTCTCTGAGCATTTTCAGGTGGTCAAGCCTTTTTATCAATGCTTCTTTTTCTTCATTGTTTTTCTTAACTGCTTTACCGGCTTTTGTCATCACAAAAAATGTCAGAATAATAAGAGCAAGCAGTATCAGCCATAATATTTTGTTTTGTGAAAAAATCTGAATTAAAGTTTCCATATTTCTCTCCTTCTTATTCCTCAGTCAATGCTTTATATATAATATTTTTCTTTATACCTGTTTCTTTTGCCGCAAACTTTGCGCTTTCGTTGAGCATCATTCCTTCGCTCATCTTTTCTCTTGCGATTTTTACAGCATCTTCAACGCTGTATTCTTCTTTTTCCTCTTTTTTGCCGGCAACAATTAACACAATCTCGCCTTTTATGTTTTCATTTTCATATCTTTCTTTTGCTTCAGACAAAGTTGTTCTTATCACTTCTTCGTGAATTTTAGTCAGCTCTCTGACAATAGCAATTTCTCTGTCACCGAAAACCTCCGACATATCTTTCAATGTGGCAGGGAGTTTGTGGGGTGCTTCATAGAAAATCATGGTACGCACCTCATTTCTGAGAGATTCAAGATGCTCAGCACGACCGTTTTTGTTCATACTCAGAAAGCCCTCAAAAGTAAACCTACCCGTTTCCATTCCCGAAATAGCAAGTGCCGTTGAAAACGCACATGGTCCGGGCACAGATACTACGCAAATTCCCGCTTCGTGACATTGACGCACAAGGTCTTCACCGGGGTCTGATATTGCAGGCATTCCGGCATCAGTTACAAGCGCACAGCTTTCTCCGCTTAAGATACGTTGTACTATCATTTCTCCACGTTCATTTTTGTTGTGTTCAAAATAGCTTATCATCGGTTTTTTTATCTGGAAATGATTAAGTATTTTTAATGTTACACGAGTATCTTCAGCGGCAATAAAATCACATTCGCATAGCGTCTGGACCGCTCTCGGAGACATATCACTCAGATTTCCGATCGGTGTTCCTACAACATAAAGCTTACTCATTTTTCACTCTCCTTTTCATAAAACGCACTGTATATTCTCTCATATTCTTCACTCGGTTTTTTGTCTTTATTGTAAAGTACCAATGGTGGCAAAGTCACGAGTTTGTTTTTTCCGCCTTTTCTTCCTTCAACCAGAACAAGCCATGGTGATGAATCAGGATAATTCATAACGTGACGAAGTCTTTTCGGTTCAATGTTATTTTTCCTCATTGCTTCAAACACATCGCAAAGTCTTTCTGCTCTGTGGCAGACGCAGAATCTTCCCGAATATTTCAAAACATACGATGCACTTTTTGCAGCAGAAAAAATATCGCTCATAATTTCGTGTCTTGCAATGCGAACACTTTCATTGGGACTTTCCTTGCCGGAGTTTTTTTCAAAATACGGTGGGTTCATCGTGACAACATCAAAAGACGAATGAGAAAAATGTTCTTTGATAAAATTGATATCTGAATTAGAAATTTTAATTTTATCTTCAAAGTTGTTTTCTTTTATGGTTTTTTCAAAAATCTCACACGCTTCTTTTTGTATTTCCACTGCATGGATTTCGTTTTTACAAACCTCATCTCTTGCCCATATCATCGGAATAATTCCGCAGCCTGTTCCGAAATCACAAGGTTTTTCGTTTTTTTGTATTCCTGCAAAATCAGCAAGTAAAACGGCATCTGTGCCAAAGGTATGATTTTCGTTTGTGAAAACGCTTACACCTTTACCGATATATTCTTTGTTCAAAGCCTTACCCCTCTGCTTTTCTGAATTTTTCTGAATTTCTTCTCCAATGGAACAAATATTGTTGAGCTATTCCCTTATATTCTCCAACACATTCAGGCAACCCCTGAGGATACAATTCTCCGACAACTCTCTTTACCCAGACATCAATCGGAAAAGCCTGAGTTTTCAGGCACGAATAAAGCAAAACACATTCTGCAACTTTCGGGCCGACTCCTGAAATTTTCATCAGTTCATTTCTGCCGTCTTCCAGATCCATATTTTTAATGTTCATCAGATCAACTTCACCGTTTGTTATTTTTTTTGCAGCATCAATAATATATTTTGCACGGAAGCCTGCCCTCAGGACAGACAAGTCCTCAACGCTTTTTTGAGCTATTACATCACTTGACGGAAAAGAAAAATCATTTTCAGAAATCTGTTCTCCGAAGTTTTCGCAAAGTCTGCTGATAATTCCTTTGATTCTGGGAATATTATTGTTTTGAGAAATAATAAACGAGCATAGCGTTTCCCACGGTTCCTGATTCAGAACTCTTATTCCGTAAAACTCTTTGACTGCCTGATTCAGATGAGCATCAGTCAGAAACGAATCAGTTATTTTTTTATAATCTCTTTTCAAATCAAAATAATTTTCCAGAATTTCGTCAAACTGTTCTTTTGTTGTATTGTAAAAAATTATTTCATCATTTTTCTGTTCAATATCAATTGCAAGATTGTTTATAACTCCGTGCCAGATTCCGTTTTCGTTTTTATTCCATCTGAAAGCCTGTCCGCAGTCAAGCGACAACGCAACATCAAAGCAACTGATATCGCTGAGTATTAAATCATTATTTTTTTGAGTGATTTTCAATTTCATCAGCACCATTTTTGTATATTTATTTCATTGTATCACAAAACGCACGAAATGTCACTTTTTTATCTTAATAATTCAAAATTTTCCACAGACTGTTTAAAATTTTTCAACAGTAAATTTTTGTAAATAAATTAATAGTTTGTGCTTAAAATTTTTAACATTTTCCACCTATTTTTCCACACTATTTTATCCTTAATTTTTGAAGAATAAATAAATAATTACAAGTCAAAAATAATATTGAAAAAAGTATAAAAAGCAGGTGAAAAAAATGATAAAAGGAGTTAACAGACAAGTTGTTGAAATAACTAAACCAAACAGCGAATATTTTGAAAGAGTAGTTTTTTATGTTAAGCCCGAATTTTCCTCCACAAGTCACGGAACATTACGTGAACGTGCTAGTATTATGGCCGGTTCAGCAGGTACGCCTCCAAAAACCAAGATAAAAAGAAAACGTTTTTTGTCTTTTATTTCTGCTTCCTTCTGGCTTTCTATGGGTGCTGTTATTTACGCAATCGCAAGTAACATTTTTAATTAAATTTCTATGTCTTTTTGTCGGGAAACTTTGTCATAAGGTTTCCCCTTTTTGTGTTTGCTGGTTTCATTTATTAAAAGAATATTATTGAAAAAAAATAAAAATTATGTTAGAATTTCTTTTGTAAGAAATGGGGAATAAAAATGTTAGAAAATAAAAAACTTTTTTTGTTTGACATCGATGGTACTATTGCCGTTGATAACACGTTATATGACGGCACATTTGAGCTGATTAATTACATCAACTCAATTGGCGGTAAAGCAATTTATATCACAAACAATTCTACAAAAAGTGTTGCAGATTATGTCAGAAAATTTGCTTTCTGGAACATAGAAACTGATGAAACAAATTTTATAACTTCTTCTTTTGCTGCTTGTATTTATCTAAAAGAAAAATACGGTGAACAGAAAATTTTTGCGTGTGCAACAAAATCTTTTGTTTATGAAATGAAAAATTTTGGCTTGAATGTTACAGAAGAAAATGACGATGATATTTGTTGCGTAATTGTAGGTTTCGACAACGAACTGACTTATGAAAAAGTATCTCTCACCTGTGAAATTCTTCAAACAAAAAACGTTGATTATGTTGCAACTAATCCCGATTTGTGTTGTCCCGTATCTTTCGGTGCTGTTCCTGATTGCGGCGCAATTTGTAAAATGATTGAATGCGCAACAAACAAAACACCATATTATATCGGCAAACCAAACAGAAAAATTGTTGATATGTGCATAAACGAAACAGGATTTTCTCCCGACGAAACAATTGTTGTCGGAGACAGATTGTATACCGATATTGCGTGTGGAATCAACGCAGGAGTTGAAACCGCTGTCGTTTTTACAGGCGAAGCAAAAAAAGATGATCTGGAAAATACTCAATATCCCCCGACATACAGTTTTGATACTATCAATGATTTTTTTGAAGAACTGAAAAACAAACAGAACGCTTTTCTTAAAATTTAATAATTTAAAAATCAGCAACAAAAAATCACCCGACATTGTGAATCGCAATTGAACAAGTCCGTTAAAAACGGACAATAGAAAAAATAACCCTCCTATGGTAAAATGAATTATTATAGGAGGAATTTTTATGCCCAGAAGTTACAAACCGATACAGCAACACGAGAAAGAAATATTAAAAATGCGAGAGGAAGGAAAGACCAATAGACAAATAGGAGAAAAATTAGGGTTTAGTAAAGAACAAATTAAGCAATTCATAAATCGTTACAATAAAAAGCAAATGAAAATAAAAGCAGGAATGTCACTGAAAAGAAAAGGCAGACCACCCAAAAATTATGTTGTGAGTGAAGAAGATAGGATAGCTGAGCTTCGATATATAGTCGCTCGTAAAGATGCAAAAATAAAGTCATTAGAAATGGAAAATGAACTGATGCGGGATTTTCTCTCGCTCACAGAAAGGAAGTGAGAACAAGTGTAAAATTTATGGTTATCTACCGTCATAAAGATAAATATTCAATAAGTGAAATGTGTCGGTTCTTCGATGTATCAAGAAGCGGTTACTATGACTATGTGAAAAGAATGGATATACCTGCGAAAGACTTACCGTTAGCCGAAAAGATAAAAGAATGTCAAATAAAGAATGGCAAAACATATGGTTATCGCAGAGTGCATATATGGCTTGAAAAACAGGGAATACATCATGATCCGAAAACCATTTTAAGAGTTATGCAGAAATACAACCTTTTATCAGTAATCAGAAGAAAGAGATATCGCAATTACGGAGAACACATACATCGTTATCCTAATATTTTGAACAGAAATTTCAAGGCTGACAGACCGAATCAAAAGTGGGTTACAGATATATCATACATAAAGACCGGGCAAGGAACTCTTTATCTGTCAGTAATCAGAGATTTGTATGATAACAGTATTGTTGCATACAAAACCGGAACAGAACAAAACATAAATCTTGTGCTAAGAACAATCAAAGCAGCTAAGATAAAAGAAAAAATCACTGCAGAGTTGCAGCTCCACAGTGACCAAGGGTTTCAATATACGTCGCAAGCATATTTTAACCTGACTAAATCATACGGCATAATTCCATCAATGTCAAGACGTGGCAACCCTTATGATAATGCTATGGCTGAAAATTTCTTTTCGATACTAAAAACAGAATGTATCTATCGAACAAAACTGAGAACCTATGAGGAGGCTCGCCTCCTCATAGGTCAATACATCGACTTTTACAACAATGAAAGAATTCAATTAAAAACAAAACTGACTCCGCAAGAAAAACGAAGTCAGTATGTTGCTTAAAATTTAATATTTAACACCATAGGGGGGTGTTTTTTGTGCTGTCCGTACAATTTGGGGCAGTTCA
>JAFOEP010000169.1 GCA_017380115.1 Clostridia bacterium
GGTATTGTGATAAACCCGGGGGCTTATACGCATACAAGTATTGCGATTCTGGATGCAGTCAAGTCGGTAAATCTTCCGTGCATTGAAGTTCATATTTCAGACGTTTCTTCAAGAGAAGATTTCAGACAAATCAGTTATATCAGAAGTGCCTGTCTGAAAACAATTTCAGGTCATGGCACAGACGGATATATTGAAGCGATAGAATATCTGAAGGAGCAAAATGATGAACGTTAAAATTTATCCATCTGTACCTGTCGGTAAATTTACAGCGCCACCATCAAAAAGTATGGCTCACAGATTACTGATTTGCGCCGCTTTTTCAAAAGGTGAAAGTGTGATTTCAAATGTCGCATATTCAGACGATATTCTTGCGACGATTGGTTGCCTGAAAACACTTGGCGCAGAGATTGAATGTCAGGGCGACAAAGTGTTTGTCAGTGGAATTGAAAAAAGAAATAAGAATATCAGACTTGATTGCTCCGAAAGCGGAAGCACCTTGAGATTTTTGTTCTTTCCTTCAATTATTGAAGAAAACGAAGTGTCTTTCATCGGCAAGGGAAGACTGCCGCAGAGACCGATGGGGGAATATGAGAAAATATGCTCAGAACAGGGCATAATTTGCCAAAGAAATGAAAACTTAATCAGAGTCGAAGGAAGAATAAAACCCGGTATTTTCACCATTGACGGAGCTGTCAGCAGCCAATATATTTCAGGGTTGCTGTTTACGTTGCCGATGCTTGATTCGGACAGCAAAATTGTGATTGAAAACAGGGTAGAAAGTAAACCATACATTGATATGACAATAGATGCTCTGAGAAAGTTTTCAATTAAAGTTGAGTGGGAAGGCGAAAACACGATTCTGGTTGAAGGTAATCAGGAATATAAAGCTACAAACCTGGCTGTCGAAGGTGACTATTCAAACGCTGCGTTTTTCTATTCGCTTGGCGAAAAAGTTGAGGTTGGCGGACTTGATAAAAACAGCCTTCAGGGAGACAAAGTGTTCCTTGATTTTTATAATAAACTTAAAGAATCGTATTGCGAATTTGACATTTCAGATTGTCCGGATCTTGGACCGATACTTTTCAGCGTTTCAGCTATGTATAACGGTGGAAGATTTACAGGCACAAAAAGACTGAAAATTAAAGAAAGCGACCGCGTTCAGAGTATGAAAGAAGAACTTGAAAAGATGGGTGTATCAGTAATTGCGGGTGAAGATTTTGTTGAAATCAAAAAGAGCAATCTGCACACACCGACACAAGTGCTTGAAAGTCACTTTGACCACAGAATAGCAATGGCGTTGTCAGTTGTTCTGATAAAGGTCGGAGGCGAAATTGAAAACGCTGAATGTGTCAAAAAAAGTATGCCTGATTTTTTTGATAGATTAACAGATTTGAAAGTAAGGTTAGAAAAAAATGAAGTTAGATAAAAATTTAAAAATACTTATTGTCGGACTTGGTTTGATGGGCGGAAGTTACGCCAGAGGTCTGAGCAAAAAAGGTTTCAGCGTCAAAGCAATTGATATTAATGAAGAAAGCATAGAATTTGCAAAGAAAAACAAAATAATTGAGGATGGCTTTACTTATGCTGACGAAGATGCACTTAAAGAATCCGACATTATTATTTTTGCATTGTATCCGCACGTTTTTCTTGATTGGGTAAAGACTAACCAGCATTTGTTTAAATCGGGAGCAATTCTGACTGACGTAACAGGTGTCAAAACCTGCGTTGTATATGATATTCAGAAAATTCTCAGAGAAGATGTTGAGTTTATATCTGCTCACCCAATGGCAGGACGTGAAGTTTACGGCGTTGAAAACAGTGACGAAAAAATATTCAAGGATGCAAACTATATTATTGTTCCTACTGATGACAACTCTGCAAACGCAATTGAAGTTTGCAAGGCCATTGGTCAGACGCTTGATTTTGCGAGAATATCATCTTTGCCACCAAAGGCACACGATGAGATGATAGGCTTTGTTTCCCAGCTGACGCATTGTATTGCGATTTGCCTGATGACCTGTTCAAACAGTGAACACCTTGTTGATTATACGGGTGACTCGTTCAGGGATCTGACGAGAATTGCAAGAATTAATGAGAATATGTGGAGCGAATTGTTTTTGCTCAACAAAGATGTTCTTTTATCACAGATGGACAAATTCAGAAAAGAATTTGATGTGTTTTATGATATACTTGAAAAAGGCGACGAAGAAATTATAAAAGAAAAAATGAGACAATCCACTGCACGACGTGAATTGTTTAATAAATAAGAGAGGTACCTACAATGATTTTTGAAAGAAAACTTACTATTCCAAAAGAAGTTAAGGAAATGTATCCTTTAACTGATGAAATGAAAAAAACCGTTGAACAACGTAACGGTGAGATTAAAGATATTTTTACAAGCAAAGATGACAGAATGATTCTTGTTATCGGTCCTTGTTCAGCAGACAGAGAAGATAGTGTGCTTGATTATATTTCAAGACTTCGTGAAGTTCAGGAGAAGGTTAAAGATAAAGTTTTCATAATTCCGAGAATATACACTAACAAACCAAGAACAACAGGCGACGGATACAAAGGTATGCTGCATCAGCCAAACCCGGAAGAAAAGCCTGATATGTTAAAGGGTGTTATTTCAATCAGAGAGCTTCACATGAGAGCATTGAAGGAAACTGGATTTTCTTGTGCAGACGAAATGCTTTATCCTGAAAATCACAGATATCTTGATGATGTGTTGTCTTATGTTGCAGTCGGAGCAAGATCTGTTGAAAACCAACAGCACAGACTTACTGCAAGTGGTATTCAGGTACCGGTCGGAATGAAGAATCCGACAAGTGGCGACATTTCTATTATGATGAACGCAATCACTGCTGCACAGCATAAACATACTTTCATTTACAGAGGCTGGGAAGTACATTCAGAAGGAAATAGTCTTGCTCATGCGATTCTGAGAGGCTCTGTCGACAAACACGGCCAGATGCTTCCGAATTATCATTATGAAGATCTGATCCATTTGTGTGAAACTTATGAAAAATCAGGGCTTGAAAATCCGTCTGTTATTGTTGACACAAACCATTGCAATTCAGGAAAACAACCACTTGAACAAATCAGAATTGCAAAAGAAGTGTTGTATAGTTGTAAATATAATAAAGATATCAGAAAACTTGTAAAAGGATTTATGATTGAAAGTTATATTGAGGATGGAAACCAGAAAATCGGCGAAGGAATTTACGGCAAATCAATCACTGATGCATGTATAGGATGGGAAAAAACTGAAAAATTGATTTACGATATTGCTGAATCACTTTAATAAAAAAATAATAATTCAGGTGGTACTATTATGAAAATTATAAATTATATGAACTTTGTCAGATATTATGAACCAAGAATCAACGATATTCAGGCGGGCAAAGATATTCTTTTTGAAACAACAAAAAAAGAAATGGAACTTGCAAAAGAATTTGGTATCAAGAACACATTCTTGCTTGAATATGATGCATTGATAGATGAAAGATATATTAATTTCTTTAAAGAGAATGCAGACGAAAACACAGAGCTTGGTTTGTGGTTTGAAATTCCTAAACAGCTTCTTGATAGAGTCGGTCTTGAATGGAGAGGCAGAGAGGGATGGACTTGGGACTGGGAAATTATTCCCGGATTTTCTATGGCATACACCAAGGAAGAAAGAGAACTCATAATTGATGAGGCAATGAACAGATTCAAAGAAATCTACGGTTATTATCCAAAATCTGTTGCAAGTTGGCTGATAGATACATACACAATGGAATTGTTGAGCAAAAAATATGATGTATCATATATCGGAATATGCAGAGATCAGGTCAGCACAGATGCTTATACACTTGTGGGTGGATATTTTAATCAGGCGTATTATCCTTCAAACAAGAATATGTTTACTCCTGCGCAGACAAAAGAGCAACAGATCAATACACCTGTATTCAGATTGCTTGGTCCTGACCCGATTCATAACTATGACAATCACAAATATTTTGAAAGTTGCAAAGAAAAAATAGCAACGCTTTATACTCTTGAACCTGCATGGCCAATCGGAAGAGACGAAGAAGTTATAAAATGGTTTAAAAAATCTTATTTTGAAAATGAAGATTTAGGATTTTCCTATGCTCAAATCGGGCAGGAAAACAGTTTTGGTACAGAATGTAGAGATGCACTTCTTGCCGGACTCAGACTTCAACTTGAAATCTTCACAAAAAATCCGGAAATTAAGTTTATGAAAACATCTGAGGTAGGGGATTGGTTTAAGAGAACATACGACAAAACCCCTGCAACGAGCGTTTGCGCAATGGACGATTGGGCAACAGGAAACGATGTTCAGTCAGTTTGCTACAACTGCCAGAAATACACTGCAAATGTGTTCAGATACAAAAACAAAGTCTTCCTCAGAAATTTATATCTTTTCAATGGCGATATAGAAGAAGATTATCTTTCTACACCGTGCCAGACATGGGACGCAACTTATGAAAATATGCCCATAGTTGATACTTTGTTGTGGGAAGACGATAACGGAATAGTTTTTGACACAGAGGCAGAAGAAATCAAAGTTGAAAAGATTTCAGAAAGTTCAATCAGAGTGTTCTGGAAAGACAAAGAAGTTGTACTTTGCGAAGACAAAATTACTTTGAAAAATACTACACCTGAATTTTGTATCAAAGGAAGTAAAGCTGAAATCAGCGTA
>JAFOEP010000170.1 GCA_017380115.1 Clostridia bacterium
AAAGGTGTGATGATATACGCCGCACTTGTGCGGAAATGATATACACGACTGCGTCGTGGTGATATGCCAGCCTGTCGGCTTGGATAAAAAAAGAACGAAGCGATTGCTTCGTTCTTTTTTGGTGCTGGTGACCGGACTTGAACCGGTACGGTGTTGCCACCGAAGGATTTTAAGTCCTTTGCGTCTGCCTATTCCGCCACACCAGCACGACTATTACATTATATACTATTCTTTATTATTTGTCAATCATAATGAAGTCGTTTTATTATTTTTTTTATTAATTCTGAATGCTCTTTTTATTTTTTTGCTCAGATGATACAAAATCGGAAGAACTATTATTTCAACAGGAATCATAATGCAACACTGAACCAATCTCGTTGCCATCAGCTCTTTAAACGGTGTTTTATATAATATTGATATCCACATTGTATTGAGAAGCAATGTACAAAGTGTCAGGTTTAATATCACAGAAATATCTGTATACAAAATCAACGACAAGGTTTTATTTTTTCTTTTTTCAATCAATTTACCGTTCAAAAACAATCCGAATATCACTCCGACAATCGCATTGGTCAAAGTGAATCCAGGAAAATATGTTCCAATCGGAAACAGTATAGCTCCTATGAAATCGGACAACCCTCCTACTATCGCTCCACCGACAGGTCCATATAACATTCCTGCCATTGCAAGAGCAACAAACGAGAATCCCAATTTCTGATTCCACAAGCTGATTGAAAAAAATCTCGACAACACAATCTCCAAAGCTACCAAAACAGACAACTGTGTTATCATCAACACATTCTTATTTACTTTCAAAAAAAGCACCTCCTAAAAAATTACCGTACTGAAGGTAATAATCAGGAAAGTGCAAATTATTATCTACAGCGGGATGCGGTTGATCTATCGCAAGAATACTTTTCGTCCAGATGTCAACTCCCTGTTCATCTGGCACTTAACGCAGACAACCTACTCTGTGAAATGGTTTTGTTTATTTATTTGTAAGAATTTTTGTAAGCTCTTCCATAAAAGTGCTTATATCCTTAAACCTACGATACACGGAAGCAAAACGAACATACGCAACATCATCAATTTCTTTGAGCTTTTCCATTGCGAGTTCTCCGATTTGTATTGATGTAACTTCCCTGTCAAGTGAATTCTGAATTGTAAATTCAATGTCAGACACAGCCTTGTCGATTTCTTCGGTTGAAACAGGTCGTTTTTCACAAGCTCTGAGCATTCCGTTAAAAAGTTTTTGTCTGTCAAAAACTTCACGGGAATCATCTTTCTTCACAACAACAATCGGAACACTTTCTATAATTTCATAGGTTGTGAATCGACGTGAGCATTTCGCGCACTCTCTGCGACGTCTGATTTTTTCACCTTCATCAGCAGGTCTCGAATCAATTACTTTA
This sequence comes from Clostridia bacterium, assembly GCA_017380115.1. Lineage (GTDB taxonomy): Bacteria > Bacillota > Clostridia > Oscillospirales > Acutalibacteraceae > SIG575. The sequence continues at coordinate 1,413 of JAFOEP010000170.1, forward strand.
CTTTCTTCATATCCGCAAAAAGGACACTTCATAATCTCACTCCAATTCATTATTTTTTACAAAAATCATTATAAACTAAAAACAATTATTTTGTCAAGAAATTTCTCACTTATTATCATATTAATCCGTATATTTTTCTTGACAGTTTTATTTTTCTAAATCACCCTGCTTTTATCAGGGACAAAACGGTATGCAGGAGATTTCCCACATACCGTTTAAAATTATTTATTCTTATTTTTTGCTATTGCTCTCTGAACAAGTTTTACAAGTTCAACCAACGGAATAATCAAAGCACCAATTACAAATGCAATTGCATATTCTTTAAAGCTTACAACTGTAAATCCGAATGCATCTGCCAAAAGTTGAATTTCACAAACAGCAAATGTTGCAACAAGTGACACAACTGCTGAAATAAACAATGTTTTGTTATGTGTCTTCATTGAGAACAAGCTTCCTCTTTGTGAACGCATATTAAAACTGTGGAATATTTCAACAACTGACATTGTCAAAAATGCCATTGTAATTCCGTGTGAGCTTTCCCCTACTGTAAATGTTTTAAATTCAATAAATCTGCCTATAAAGTATGAGATAAAAATTAATATTGATACCAAAATACCCTGATAGAGAATGTCAATGCTCATTCCATCAGCAAAAATTCCCGCTTTTGAGTCTCTCGGTTTACGTTTCATTACGTCAGATTCAGTTTTTTCCATGCCAAGCGAAAGTGCCGGGAATGTATCTGTTACAAGGTTTATCCACAACAAATGAACAGGTTTGAGAATTGTGAAGCCTAAGAGTGATGCAACAAACACTGAGATAACTTCACTGAGGTTCGAGGTGAGAAGGAACTGAATTGACTTTCTGATGTTGTCATAAATTCTACGTCCTTCTTCTACTGCACCGACTATAGTTGCAAAGTTGTCGTCTGCGAGTACCATGTCTGCAACGTTTTTAGTAACGTCAGTACCTGTGA
>JAFOEP010000171.1 GCA_017380115.1 Clostridia bacterium
AGTGGTTAAACCCTCAATCAGTAAATTACTATGGAAACAACCAATATTATACTTATCATTATCAACATAAATACTACGAGTTTCCTCACCATCAGGAATACCAATCGGAATAAAACTCAGTACAGTTCTGATTGCTGTTGGCTTTTCAAGTGCTGTTGGTATATTTTTTGGGATATACCCGGCGAGAAAAGCAGCAAAAATGCTTCCGATTGATGCTTTGAGGAGGGATTAATATTGAGTAGTCTGATTGAAATAAAAAATGTTTATAAGATATATAATCCCGGAGAAAATGAAGTCAGAGCGCTTGACGGTGTTTCTTTGAAAATTGAAAATGGTGAATTTGTTGCAATTATAGGACAGTCCGGCTCAGGCAAATCAACCTTGATGAATATGATAGGAATGCTTGATAAATGTACAAGCGGTGAATATTATATGGACGGAATTGATGTTCTGAATATGACAGATAATCAAATGTCAGAAATCAGAAACAAAAAAATTGGTTTCATTTTTCAAGGTTTTAATCTCATTTCAAGTTTAACTGCAAAGGGAAATGTTGAATTGCCGTTAATTTACAGAGGAATGAAGAAGCAAGAACGAGAAAACCTTTCTCAACAAGCACTTGAAATGGTTGGTCTTAAAAACAGAATTAACCACAGACCTTCACAAATGTCAGGTGGTCAGCAACAAAGGGTTGCAATAGCGCGTGCAATTGCCGCAAAACCACCGATTATATTGGCTGATGAGCCGACCGGAAATCTTGATTCTAAATCGGGTGTTGAGGTTATGAAAATCATTCATCAGCTTCATAGTGAAGGTAGAACGATAATCTTAATTACTCATGACAATTTAATTGCACAGGAAGCAGAAAGAATAATCAGAATTCATGATGGAAAAATAGTTGAAGATTATTATAATAAAGCAAAATAAAAAAACTGTATCAACTCTTTAGTTGATACAGTTTTTATTATTCTTCAATTATTTCTTTGATAATATTGATTGCTTTTTTCAGCACGTCATCCGGAATGTTAAGAGGAGGGAGAAGCCTGATTTTGGTTTTTGCACTCAGAACAAGAACTCCCTTTTCGATACATTTGTTGATAACTTCTTTAGTGTCTTTGTCTGTTTCAATTCCAATCATAAGACCAAGACCTGTTATGCTTCTGATATGTTTGCAATCTTTTAATTCATCATAGATATATTGTGATTTTCTTTTAATATCTGATAAGAAATTGTCGTCAATTCTGCTGATTATATTATATGCACCGGCACAACAAACAGGGTTTGCACCGTATGTAGTTCCGTGAGAACCAGGTGTAAGCACATCTTTGACTTTTTCGCCAAGTAATGTTGCACCAATCGGTAAACCGCCACCAAGTCCTTTTGCTGTGCTGACAATATCCGGTTGAATGTCAAAGTTCATATAACCATAAAGCTCACCGGTTCTTCCGTTTCCTGTCTGAACTTCATCAATTATAATTAACAAATCATTTTCTTTTGAAATGTTTTTAATTTCTTCAATAAATTCTTTTGTGAGCGGACAAACGCCACCTTCACCCTGTACAACTTCGAACATTATTGCACAGCATTGATTTTCAGAAACTTTTTTTCTGAGGTCTTCAATGTCATTTGCGTTTGCATAAACAAATTTTTCAACAAAAGGACCGAAATCAGTGTGGAAAACATCCTGACCTGTTGCGCTTAATGTTGCGATAGTTCTTCCGTGAAAACTGTTTCTGAGCGTGATTATTGTGTTATGAGAATAATCACCATACTTTAATGTGGCATATTTTCTTGCAACTTTAATTGCACATTCGTTGGCTTCTGCACCTGAGTTTGAAAAAAATACTTTTTTCAAACCTGTTCTTTTGCATAAAAGTTCAGCAAGTCTTGTTGATGGTTCAGAATAATAGAGGTTGGAAGTATGCTGTAATTTATTGAGTTGTTCAATTACTGCGTCCTTCCATTCATCGTCAGAAAAACCAAAAGCATTAACTCCAATACCTGTGCCTAAATCAATATATTCTTTTGAGTTTTCGTCATAAACCAAAGAGCCTTTACCACTAACAAGGTTGATAGGGAATCTTGCATAAGTATTGGCAATAAATTCATTGTTTGTGTCAATTGTGTTCATTTTTACTCCTTAACAAACATGGTGCCCATGCCTTCGTCTGTCAAAACTTCAATAAGAATTGAATGTTTGATTCTGCCGTCTATAATAAATACTTTTTTTACGCCGTTGTTGATGGCACCTACACAACATTCAACTTTTGGAATCATCCCGTCAGAAATTATACCATCGTCAATAAGTTTTTCAACTTCTTTTGGTGTAACAACAGATATGAGTGAATCTTCGTCATTTTTGTCAAGCATAAGACCTTTGATATCAGTCATAGAAATCAAAACTTCTGCACCGAGTTTTTCAGCAATTTTTGCAGCGGCTGTGTCAGCGTTGATGTTATATGTGCATGAATCGTCATCACTACCGAGAGTAGCTATAACAGGAATATAGTCTTTGTCCAGCAAATCTAAAATTATTTTTTCGTTGATTTCAGTAATTTCTCCGACGAAACCAAGTTCATCGTTGATTTTCTGTGCTTTTATAAGACTTCCGTCAATTCCGCAAATACCAATTGCTTTTGCACCAAGACTTTCAAGAATGTTAACAAGTCCTTTGTTAACTTTTCCACCAAGAACCATCTGAACAACATTTGCTGTTTCTCTGTCTGTAACTCTTAAACCATTAACAAATTGAGGTTCAATTCCAAGTCGTTTGGTCATATCGTTGATTTCAGGTCCACCACCATGAACAAGAACAACTTTAATACCAACAAGTCTTAAAAGAGCAATGTCTTCCATAACGTGTTGCTTGATATAATCGTCGACCATGGCATGTCCACCATATTTGATGACGATAATTTTGTTGTTGTATTGCTGAATATAAGGCAATGACTGAGAAAGAACGTCAGCCCTAATTGAATTGTCAATATTATTCATTTTGTTTCTCCAATCAAGTTCTGTAATCTCCGTTTATTTTAACATATTCGTATGTTAAATCGCAACCGTAAGCAGTTGCAGAGGATTTTCCTTGTTTTAAATCTACAATTATTTCTATTTCAGAATTCAAAAGAATTTCTTTTGCGAGTTCTTCTGAAAAATCAAGTCCATGACCGTTTTCGCAAACTTTAATTTCGTTTCCTTTTGATTTAAAGGATATGTCAATCTTTTCAACGTCTACTTCAGCACCACTGTAACCGATAGCACATATTACACGACCCCAGTTTGCGTCTGCTCCGAACATTGCCGATTTGAAAAGTGAAGAACAAATAACAGATTTTGCAACTGTTTTTGCAGTTGTTTCGTCTTTTGCGTTCATAACAATACATTCGAGAAGTTTTGTTGCACCTTCTCCGTCAGCGGCAATTCTTTTTGCGAGTGCAGTTGAAATCATAAATAATGCACTTTTGAAAATTTCATAGTTTTCATTTTCAGAATCTATAATTTCATTTTCAGCCATTCCGTTTGCCATAATAGTGACCATATCGTTAGTTGATGTGTCACCATCAACGCTTATCATATTAAATGTATCACTGACAACATCACTCAATGCTTTTTGAAGCATTTTGCTTGAAATG
>JAFOEP010000172.1 GCA_017380115.1 Clostridia bacterium
GGATTTTCATTGACAAGAAACATACTAAAGATTATAATTAAAAAAATATTAAATTGAACACGAGGCGATAACGATGAAAATTAATTCAAGTTTCAAAACAAAGGAAATAAGTTCAAAGTTTGATGTTGACAATTTTATATCCCCTGCACCTTCAGAATCCCCTATTTATTCCTGGATCTGGAATGGTGAATGCTCCAAAGAAGAAACCGAAAGACAGATTGAAGAAATGTATGAATCAGGAATCAGAGCTTTTTATATTATACCTGAACCAAAAGAATTCCGTCCTGAAACTATGCCGACATATCTCGAACCTGATTATCTGAGCGATGGGTATATGGAACAGTATTTCTATGCTATGGATTATGCCAAAAAGAAAAATATGAAATGTTGGTTATACGACGAAGGCGGATGGCCTTCCGGTGGTGCTTGTGGTCGGGTTCTTGAAAATCATCCTGAACTTAGAAAAGGCGGACTTCAAAGAACTTCTTCTTTTTGCAAAAAAGGAAGCAAATATAAAAAATCTGACAGCAAGATCATTGCAGCATTTGAAAATGATACAATTTTAATTGATGAAGGTTATGTTTTTTCAGATGATGCTGTTGTTTTTGAATATTTTTACGCATTTGTTCCAATGCAGGACAAAAACACCGGTATAGATTTTCCTGATTTGTCATACGCCCCATCAACAGACAGATTCATTGAAATCACTCACGAAAAATACAAAAAGCATATTAATGATTATTTCGGAGACACTGTCACTGCTGTTTTCACTGACGAACCGAAGTGTATGAGTGGTCTTTTACCTTTCAGAATTGAGCTAAAGAAAGAGTTTGAAGAAAAATATTCAATTTCACTTGACAATTACTTGCCCGCCCTTTTCAGCAAAAAAGCAAACACTCATGAAGAAACTGAAATTATAATCAAATGGGCAGACTTCATCAGTGAAAAGTTTTGCGAAAATTATTTATTAAAAGAAAAGCATTGGAGCAACGGAAACAATATGCTTTTCACCGGTCATATGGACAGAGACCACGATCCTCTGGGATGCATTATAGGTGGTGCAAACTTTAATATTATGCGAGCTCTGAGATGTTTAGATATCCCCGGCATTGACGTGATATGGAGACAAATTTTCCCTTCTAAATGTTCAGAAGACGAAGAAATTGGTAGCAACGGATATTTCCCAAGATATGCTAAATCTGCCGCCAATCAGATCAATGCAGACTATTGCATGACAGAATCTTTGGGAGTCTACGGTTTCGGACTTACTTTTGATCAGATGAGATATGTTGTCAACCACCAGGCAATCAGAGGCATTAACATTTTCAACATTATGCTTGTTTCTTACTGCAAAAACAGAAACTGCATCCTTGATGATACACCTTCCTTTGGCAAAGAAAACACACTATATAAACATCTTAAAGACTTCAACAAATATGTTGAACGCATTTCCTATCTTGTTTCGATTGGAAATGATATTAAAGACATCGCCTTGTACTACCCTATTAACGATATACTTTCTTTTTCTAATGCTGACAAATCTGCAGAAAGTTTTGATAAGTTAGGCAAAGAGGCTGAAGCTAAAATGCTTGACTTTGATATATTTGATGATGATGTGATTGAAAACGCAGATGACGATGAAATCCTGAATGGCGTTATCAGCCTTGGAAAAGCCAAATACAGAACACTTCTTATCGGTGTGAGCAAATATATAAAAAAAAGCACCATACAAAAAATCGAAAGCTTTATCAAAAACGGCGGTGTAGTTTACCAAGTCAAAGACAGCGAATCAGTTGATATTGACGGTGCTATCATTATTAACAACGAAAATGATTTGCCTGAAATGAATAAAGAAGTATTTTCAGATTCTGATATGATTCGTGTGACAAGAAGAAAAGTTGATAACGGAGAATTTTTGCTTGTTTATAATGAAAGTGAAAACACAGAGAATGTCGAAATATTAACCAAATGTCAGAACTGTTATAACCTCAATTTAATTGACGGCACTATCAGGAAAGTCAACAAACTCGAAAAGAACTCTTTCGA
>JAFOEP010000173.1 GCA_017380115.1 Clostridia bacterium
GTATTTTTGTTTTCCCGACATTGTATTTTGTTTTACAATTTATGAATTTAAAATAATTTTTGGGTGAATAATTATGAAGAGAAATATTTCGATTTTAGGTTCAACAGGGTCAATCGGTAAACAGGCTCTTGATGTTGTTGACAAGTGTGGCTTTAATGTTGTTGCATTAACGGCTAATTCAAATGTAGAACTTCTTGAAAAACAGGCAAGAAAATATAATGTTAAATATGTTGCTTGTAATGATGAAAGAAGTGCAGAAGAATTAAAAATAAAGCTTTCAGATACTGATATCAAGGTTTTGTCCGGCATTGATGGAATTTGCGAATGTGCAAGTTTAGAAGAAGCAGATATTGTTTTGAACAGTGTAGTTGGTATGGTTGGACTTAAACCGACAATCAGTGCTTTAAAAAGCAAAAAAGATGTTGCCCTTGCAAACAAGGAAACACTTGTTGCAGGTGGTCAGCTTGTTATGAAAACTGCAAAAGAAAATAATGTCAGCCTTTTACCGGTTGACAGTGAACATTCTGCAATTTTTCAATCTTTGCAGGGATGTGCTTCACATAGTCAGATAAAAAAATTAATTTTAACTGCTTCTGGTGGACCATTCTTTGGTAAAAGTAAAAAAGATTTGGAGAACGTTACCGTTGAAGATGCTTTGAACCATCCTAATTGGAGTATGGGAGCAAAAATAACAATTGATTCTGCGACTATGATGAACAAAGGACTTGAACTTATTGAAGCATCATGGTTGTTCGATATGAAGAGTGATGATATTGATATTCTTGTTCACAGGCAAAGTATAGTTCATTCACTTGTTGAATATCAGGATAATTCTATAATTGCTCAACTTGGACTTCCTGATATGAGAATACCGATTCAATATGCTTTGACATACCCTGATAGATTTGAAAGTCCTGTTAAAAGTCTTGACTTGTCAGAAATCGGAACATTAACATTTGAAAAACCTGATTATGAAACATTTATCTGCATAGATCTATGCAAAAAAGCAATCAAAAATGGTGGTATTAGTCCTGCGTGTGTAAACGCTGCAAATGAAACTGCCAACAGATTGTTCAGAGAAAGAAAAATTAAGTTCAATCAGATTGGTGAAATAGTTTCAGAAGCATTAATTAATGCTCCTGATATAAAAGAATACAGCCTTGAAGATGTCTATGAAATAAACAATTGGGCAGACAATTTTGTAAGAGAAAGAATTAAATAATAAGAGGTGATTTATTATTAATAATATAAATTCAATGCTTATAAAAATATCATCATCAGCAATATGGTCAAAAGCTTGGCCGATATTGTTTGCTTTATTGTTTTTTGGCTTGATTATTGTTGTCCATGAACTCGGACATTTTTCTGTTGCAAAATTTTTTAAAGTTAAAATTAATGAATTTTCAATCGGAATGGGACCGGCTTTATTTAAAAGAAAAAAGAAAGATACGGTATATGCACTGCGACTTCTTCCTATTGGTGGCTTTGTCAGCATGGAAGGCGAAGATGAAGACAGTGAAGATGAAAATGCATTTAAAAAAAAAGCTTGTTGGAAAAGGGTTTTAATTGTTGCTGCAGGTGCATTTATGAATATCCTTTTAGGATTGATTCTGATTCTTATTATGAAAAGCACCTCTGATTATATCGGAACAAATGTCATTGCTGCATTTGATGATGAAAAAGCAACTTCTGCGCATGGAATTATGATTGGTGATGAAATTGTAGAAGTTAATGGCAGATCTGTTTTGACGGACCTTGACTTAACTTATAATATGATGTCTGATAAAGACGGCGTTCTTGATATAGTTGTAAAGCGTAATGGCGAAAAAATTGAATTAAATGAAGTTAAATTTGATATGATTGAATATGAAGATGGAACGGAAGCAATATATTTTGATATGTATATTCTTGCTGAAGAACCAACGTTTTTAAATGTTATTTCTTCTTCGTTTCTTGAAACAGTTTCAATGATAAAAATTGTATATAATAGTTTGTTTGATTTAATTACAGGACAATTTTCACTTCGAGATATGGCAGGTCCTATTGGTACTGTTGATTATATAGCAGATGCAGCTTCAACATCAGTCAAAGAAACAGATTTTTCCTATATTTTAGTTATAATTTCTTTAATCACTATAAATATCGGAGTTTTCAATCTTTTGCCTATTCCTGCACTTGACGGAGGAAGACTTTTCTTTTTGATAATTGAAATGATAAGAAGAAAACCTATAAACCAGAAATATGAAAAATATGTTCATGCTGCCGGTTTTTTACTGCTGATTTTATTTATGGTGGTTATTTCTGCAAGTGATATTATTAAGCTTGTAAATGGAGGATAAAGATGGTTGAAAGAAGAAGGACAAAACAAATAAAGGTTGGTAATACTTTCGTTGGTTCTGACCACCAAATCAGTGTTCAGTCAATGTTGAATATTTCTTCTCATGACATTAAAAATTCTGTTATACAGGCCAGGGAACTTGAAAAGGCAGGATGTGAAATAATCAGAATTGCTATTCCTGACAAGGAAGCACTTGATTTGATTCCCGCTTTAAAAAATGAAATTAACGTTCCTATTGTTGCAGATATACATTTTGATTATCGTCTTGCTCTTGAAAGCATAGACAGAGGTATTGATAAAATCAGAATTAACCCTGGCAATATAGGCTCTGATGAAAACGTAAAGAAAGTTGCTGATAGTTGCAGACAACATAATATCCCAATCAGGATAGGTGTAAATTCAGGGTCACTTGAAAAAAATATTTTAAACAAATATGGTGGTGTCACACCTGAAGCAATGGTTGAAAGTGCAATGTACCATGTGGATTTGTTAAACAAATTTGATTTTGATGATATTGTTATTTCAATCAAATCTTCTGATGTTGAAAAGATGATTAAAGCATACAGACTTATTGCTGACAAGTGCAATTATCCTTTGCATCTGGGAGTAACAGAAGCAGGTACATATAAACAAAGCCTGATAAAAAGTTGTGTTGGTATAGGTTCTTTGTTGCTTGACGGAATAGGAGATACAATCCGCGTTTCAATGACGGACAAACCTATTAAAGAAGTTGAAAGCGCAATAGATATTCTTAAAGCTCTTTCTTTGAAGAATGCTCCGACACTTGTTTCGTGCCCGACGTGCGGTAGAACAAAAATTGATTTAATTTCGCTTGCAAATGAAGTTGAAGAAAGATTAAAAAATTGCACTAAACCGATTAAAGTTGCAGTTATGGGATGCGTAGTAAACGGACCGGGTGAAGCACACGACGCTGATGTTGGAATTGCCGGTGGTGACGGTTGCGCGATATTATTTAAAAAAGGTGAAATAGTCAAAAAAATCAGTGAAGAAATTATTGTGGATGAATTGATGAAAGAAATAGAAAAATTATGAACAAATCTGATTTTACAACACTTTTTGCTGAATTCCTGACTGATGAATTAACAGTAGAATTTTCAGGTGCAAAAGTAGTTAAATTAAATTTATATAAAGAAGAAAGAAAACTTAACTTAACGCTTCTTTTAAACAGAGAATTAAAAACTGAATATATAAAATCTGCAATCTCATGCCTGAAAAAAGGCTTGGGGTTAAATGTAGTGTCTATTGATTTTGTTCTTGAAGAAAAAGTTCTTACAGATGATTCAATTGATTTTCTCGCATATTATCTTAAACAGAATATAGCGGCTTCTAATGGCTTTATTGTTGATGCAAAAGGTAAGCTTGAAAATGATATTTATACTATAACTCTTACTCATGGCGGAAAAGATATTCTGATTGAAAAGGGATGCGACAAGTTTCTTGAAAGATTCATTGAAAATACATACAAGAAAAAAGTCAGAGTTGTATTTGATGGCGTAAATATTAAAGGTTCAGAATTGGAAAAAATTCAGGAAAAAGTAATGCTTGAATCGCAACAAAAACAGGAACAAGCAGTTAATTTCAAACCCACTCAATCTACTAAACCTCGTAAAGCGACCGTTCAGGAATATGACGATTTGCCAATTAGTCTCTCAAATGCAACCGTTTTATTTGGTTCACCAATAAAAACAAAACCAGTAAATATTAAAGATGTAAGTTATGATGACGGTATGGTTGTTGTGTGGGGTGATATATTTTCTCTTGACATAAGAGAAACAAGAGATGGCAGACATAACATAATTAATTTTAATATCACAGATTATACAGGCTCATATACCGTTAAACTTTTTGATACAAAAGATAACACTAAATCATTTATTGAAAAATTATCTGTTGGAATTACCGTTATGGTACGTGGTGAAGTCGTATATGATAAATGGTCCAGAGAATATATTATTCAATTGAAAAATATAATGCAGATTGAAAAAATTGAAGAAACAGATAATGAAGAAGAAAAACGTGTTGAACTTCATATGCATTCAAATATGTCTGCAATGGACGGAATGACCGATGCAAAAAAACTTATTAAAAGAGCAGCAAAATGGGGACATAAAGCTATTGCAATAACAGACCACGGCGTTGCACAGGCGTTCCCCGATGCAATGGGTGCAGCAGATGATACAGGAATTAAGGTAATCTACGGAATGGAAGGTTATTTCGTTGATGATATGGTTGATTCTGTATATGGTGATAGCACCTCTGATTTTAATAGTGAATTTATCGTTTTTGATGTTGAAACAACAGGCCTCAGCGCTGAGAATGACAGGCTGACTGAAATTGGTGCAGTAAGAATTATTAACGGAGAAATTAGAGAAACTTTTAATATTTTCTCAAACCCCGAAAGACATATACCTGATAAAATAACTCAACTGACATCAATTACTGATGAAATGGTCAAAGATGCACCGAAAGAAAAAGAGGCTGTTGAACAATTTTTCTCATTTTGTGGTGATTGCAAAGTACTTGTTGCACATAATGCAGACTTTGACACTTCATTTATAAAAGCAGTTTGTAGAAGAAATAACATAAATTATGATTATACTTCAGTTGATACACTTTCAATTTGTAGAAATGTATTTCCGGACTTAAAAAATCATAAGCTTGACACAATAGTCAAACATTTAAATCTCGGTAAATTTAATCATCATAGGGCTTGTGACGACGCAAAAGTACTCGCTGAGATTTTTATCGATTTAATGGAAAGAATGACATCTGAGTACAATATTAATGATATTTCACAAATAAATAATGGCCTTAACGGGTCAGATATTAAAAAATTAAAGATGTATCATATAATAATCCTTGCAAAAAACCTTGTTGGATTAAAAAATCTTTACAAACTGATATCATTGTCAAATCTTAAATATTTTCACAAGAAACCAAGAGTACCTAAAAGTGAGATAATTAAGCACAGGGAAGGTCTATTGATAGGAAGCGCTTGTGAAGCCGGACAGCTTTACAGAGCAATACTTGATGGAAAAAGTCATAATGAATTGCTTGAAATTGCATCTTTTTATGATTATCTTGAAATTCAACCTAATGGTAACAATGAATTTTTGGTAAGAGAAGGAAGAGTTGCTGATAATCGTGCACTTGAAGATATAAACAGAAAAATAATATCAATTGCAGACGAGCAAGGAAAAATGACTGTTGCAACAGGTGACGTTCATTTTCTTGATGAAAAAGATTCAATTTATCGTGCAATACTTATGGCTGGTCAAGGATTTTCTGATGCAGATAATCAAGCTCCTTTATATCTGAGAACAACAAGAAATATGCTTGATGAGTTCAGCTATCTCGGAGAAGAAACAGCCAGAGAGGTTGTAATAACTAATCCCAATAAAATAGCAGATATGTGCGAAGTTATCAGACCAATTCCAAAGGGAAATTACCCACCGAGAATAGATGGCGCTGATGAAGAATTGCAAGAGATATGCTGGAACAGAACAAAAGAGCTTTATGGCGACCCGCTTCCAGAATATGTTCATGAAAGGCTTGAAAAAGAATTAAAATCTATTATTTCAAATGGATTTGCAGTTTTGTATATCATTGCGCAAAAGCTTGTTAAAAACTCAGTTGATAACGGCTATCTTGTCGGTTCAAGAGGTTCTGTCGGTTCATCATTTGTTGCTACAGCGGCTGGTATTTCTGAAGTTAATCCTCTCGCACCTCATTATCTTTGCCCAAAATGTAAACATAGTGAATTTTTCCTGAACGGTGAGTTTGGCTCAGGATATGACTTGCCAAAGAAAAACTGTCCTCACTGTAATACTTTGATGAATCGTGACGGACACGATATACCGTTTGAAACTTTCCTTGGGTTTAAAGGTGACAAACAGCCTGATATTGACTTGAACTTTTCAGGCGAATATCAATTTTATGCTCATAGATACACCGAAGAACTGTTCGGAAAAAGTCATGTTTTCAAGGCAGGCACAACAGGAACACTTGCAGACAAAACAGCGTATGGTTTTGTTAAAAAATATCTTGAAGAAAGAGGAAAAATCGTTTCAAGAGCAGAAGAAGACAGGCTGACAAAGGGTTGCACAGGAGTCAAACGAACAACGGGTCAACATCCGGGTGGAATGGTTATTATTCCTAATGACTACGAAGCAGAAGATTTCACACCGATTCAACATCCTGCTGATGATAGTGAAAAGGGTATAATGACAACTCACTTTGATTTCCATTCTTTGCACGATACTATTCTTAAACTTGATAATCTTGGTCATGATGTTCCTACAATTTATAAATATCTTGAAGATTTGACCGGGATACCGGCAATGGATGTTGATATATGTGACCCGAAAATTTATGAAATGATAAATTCTCCCGAACCTCTGGGAGTAACGGCCGAAGATATTAATTGTCCGACCGGAACACTTTCTATTCCGGAAATGGGAACACCGTTTACAATTCAGATGATTGTAGACTCAAAACCACACAGCTTTTCAGATTTGCTGCAGATTTCAGGACTTTCACACGGTACTGACGTTTGGCTTGGTAATGCGCAGGAATTAATTAAAAACGGAACCTGCACAATCTCAGAAGTTATAGGTACTCGTGACAGTATAATGGTTTATCTTATGCATAAAGGCGTTGATGCTGATATGGCATTTAAGATAATGGAAATTGTACGTAAAGGAAAAGCTACTAAACTTTTGACGCAGGAACATATCGATACAATGAAAGAGCATAATGTTCCACAGTGGTATATTGATTCATGTATGAAAATCAAATATATGTTCCCAAAAGCTCATGCTGCGGCATATGTTAGTGCAGCGATGAGGTTGAGCTGGTACAAACTTTATAAACCCGTTGAATATTACGCAGTTTATATGACAGTACGTGGTGAAGATCTTGATGTTGAATCTATTATGAAAGGCAGAGATGCTGTTAAGAAAAAAATGGATGATCTTCAACAAAAAATTAAAGCAAAGGAAGCAACTGCAAAAGAGGAAGGAACCTATACCACGTTGCAGGTTATCAATGAAATGATGGCAAGGGGAGTTGAACTTTTGCCTGTTGATATTTACAAATCCGATGCGACTGTTTATAAGATAGAAGATGGCAAAATCAGACTTGCATTTTCTTCTGTTAATGGAGTTGGAAAAAATGCTGCAAAAGCATTGCAGGATGCAAGAGAAGACGGAAACGGTGAATTTATATCAGTCGAAGATTTACACAACAGATCAAAGGTTTCTAACAGCGTAATTCAGACACTTGTTGATATGGGTGTTACGGGTAGTATACCTGAAAGCAATCAGATAAGTTTATTTTAAAAGCAAATCCCTCCTGGTTTCAGGAGGGATTTTGTTATGTGTTAAACCACAAGTTTTACTTGTGGAAAACAAAAAAGCGAAAGCGTTCATTCGAGCAAAAAAGACCTCCTTTGATATAATGGGAGAAGCAATATCAACCGCAAAAAATCAAAGGAGGACGAATGAATGGA
>JAFOEP010000174.1 GCA_017380115.1 Clostridia bacterium
GACAAGAAAACGCACCGCTTTTGATTTTGCATCTACAAGGACGAGAACTGCGGGGATATACAACATTGAAAGTGCAAATCTCATCACGATGGCATCATCAAGATATATAAATATGTAACCGGTCATTATTCCGGCTACAAGTTCGATTAGATATGTACAAACCAGTCAACTATTACTGCGGGACACGGTAGATCACTTCGCTTTCAATTAGATTTCGGCAGGTCTTATCGGGAAAGTACGGTATGTATTTGGTGATTTGCCTTTGGGTGATTCGGTTTTCTGTGATATAGTCGGCGATTAGTTTTCGTTTATACTCGTCAAGGGTTTCGATATCTATGCCGTTCATCAGTTCCAAGAAGCATAGAACAGATGCGTTAAACTTATCAATTTTCGTTCTTGGTTTGCGGAGAGCAATTTGATAATTGCCCAACTTGACTTTATGCAAATCTCGGCTTTCTTCATTGGTATAGATTTCGATAACGGCGGGTTTGAGTTTATATATGCCGAGTTCGTATTGCAGATAACTTCCTGAATAGTACCCAAAGACTTTTTCGCCGTCTTTAATAAATTTCTTTTCAACAACTTTCATAGGTTGAAAAATACTAATTCCAAAATTCCTTTTGTTCGGGATATAATATAATCCTTTTTCAAATCTAACTATCTTTTTATCCTCACAGAGTTTTCTTAAACCTCTGCTAATTTGATAACGTGAATAGTACGGGTAATCAATTTCCGAAAAAGCAAACGGAGAATCGTACCCGAATGTTTTGACTAAATAATCATAAAACAATTTTTATTCCTCCTTTTTTCTGCAACAGAATGAAGATAGTTACCTACACTCTATTGCGGTATTTTCTATGTTTTTTATGCGTCTATAATCACCTAAAAAGTGCTCGGAACCCCCTTGTTTACTGGATTTGTGTGTAGAAAAAGACCATACCCTCGTTTGTTGGGTATGGTCTTATTTTAACATCATCAGGTGCCATTGCTGCCCCCATATTGTTAGGGTCTTTAATGCCGAGGTCCTGAATTCTGCCAAAGGTTGCAGCTTCGACATGAACACAGTTTTTTTCGTTTCTTTTCAATACCATAGCGCCCGAAGCAGTTGCTGTTCTTTGTGCAGTGGGTGTTCGTTGGCCACCGTATTCAAGCGGATATCTGAACTGCTTTTCTGCTGAACAAAAATGCGAAGACGTTTCTGCAACTGCAATATCTGCTGCACCGCTGTCGATAAAAACAGATGCCGTTGCAAGAGTCAACGCCATTGTAGAACAGGCACCGTACATACCTACAAACGGAATATTAAAACTTTTCAATCCAAAAGAAGACCCTATGCATTGGCTGAGAAGGTCTCCTGCACAGATAATGTCAACATTATCTTTCGCAATATTTGCTTTTTCAAGGGCTTTCTGGACAGTTCTTCTTTGCAATTCACTTTCAGCTTGTTCCCAATTTTCCATACCAAAAGTAGCATCTTCGACAATTTCATCAAACTCATCAAAAAGAGGACCTTCACCTTCATTTTTTCCGACAATTGCTGCACTTGAAACAATTGAAGGCTTAGATTCTAAAGCAACTGTATATCTACCGATTCTTTTAGCCATAATATCACCTCTGTATATTCTTGTTTTAGTGTTAGCTGAAAAGTTCTCAGATATACAAAAACCTTTAAAAATTGCCGACAAATATTAATTTGTATTTTGCTGATTTCTGTAATCTGTCGGAGAAAGATTAAATTTTTTTCTGAACAATCTGTTAAAATAAGTTACATTATTAAAACCGACTTGCGAGGCTATTTCAACAATTGGCAAAGAATTGTTTCTGAGAAGTTTTTGAGCTTCATTGAGTCTTTTGTCGTTTATGTATTCGTGAATTGATTTATTTATATGTTTTTTAAAAATTTTTCCGAGATATTTTTCATGGTAATTAAAAACACGGGCAATATCTGAAACGGAAAGGTCACTCGCAAAAAATTCATCTATATAATTTTTGATATTTGTTATAATAATTGGAGATTGAACGTTTTTATCATATTCTTTAATTAAAAACTTAATCTGATTTTCTAAAATTGAACAGAACGATTTACATTTTTCTTCTGAAAAATCTTTTTCAAAAGTGTGAGAGAATTGATTAATAAATTCAGATTCATTTTTTGTTTGCGTCGGGAGTATATTTCCTAAAAAAATGACAGCAAGTACACTATCGTTTTCTATCACCGGATAGCAATATTCATACACACCGTTGATGCACAGTCCGCCAAAGCCTCTTTTTTCCATAACGGCTTTGTTCAACGCTTTGTTTCTGCATTTTACACACTTTGACAATCCATCCTGCGATGATTTCATAAAAGTACAATATGGTTTTGAATGATAGACATTTTTTTGTTGTAATATCAATTTATTATTTATATGGTTTTCTAAAAAAACAATATTGATATGAATATTTGTGCCGTATTCCAGACAAAAAATCAAGTCCTTTAAATTTGTGTGGTGCATAGCTATCTCCTTGAATAAATTATATATAATTTTATAATAGGATAACATTTTTGTTTCCTTTGTTCAAGTATATATTTCAAAATTTATTGTTTTTAATATATACCTTATATACAATAAAATTGATATATATCAGGAGGTTAAGCTATGAAAACTAAGTATGAATTGATCGTTGTCGGAGGCGGATTTGCCGGAATATGTGCTGCAATAGCTGCGGCAAAGATGGGCGTAGATGTTTTGCTGATTGAAAAGAACAATGCATTGGGTGGCGCTGCGGTTAATGCTTTGGTGACGCCGTTTATGCCGTTTTATACATACGAAAGAGAAAATGCACAGAAAAAATATCTGTGCGGAAACTTATTTTTAGAAATCGTTGAAGAAATGAAAAAGTTCACTGACCATGAAGATGAATTATGTTTTGACGAAGAAATACTGAAAATAGTTCTGAACAGAATGGCTTTGAAATATGGTGTTCAACTTCTTTTCAATACTGTTGTTACTGAGGCTATTGTCAGCGACAGAAAAATAACTTCAATCAAAGCACTTGGAAAATCAATGCCACTGGAATTGTCTGCAGACAATTTTATTGATGCAACGGGTGATGCTGAACTTTCAATGCTTGCCGGATGCAGATATGTGTTGGGCAGAGAAACGGACAATTTGTGTCAGCCTATGACCTTGTGCTTCAGATTGGGTGGAGTTGATAAAAAAGCCTTCGCCGGTAATCATTTAAAGATGAATATGTTATATGCAGAGTTCAGGGAAAAGGGACTCATTAAAAATCCTCGTGAAGATGTGCTTATATTTGACAATCTGAACGAAGGCGTTATTCATTTCAATTCAACAAGAGTAGCAAAAAGAAATCCGACTGACCCTTTTGATGTAACGATGGCTGAGATAGAAGCCCGTGAACAAGTTTTTGAATTACATAAATTTTTAAAAGAGAACGTTACAGGATTTGAAAATTCAAGAGTACTTTCTACTGCGTTGCAAATAGGAATCAGGGAAAGTCGAAAGATTGTCGGAGAGTATACTCTCACAAAAGAGGACCTTCTTTCATTAGCTCGTTTTGACGACGCAATTGCTGTTTCAAACTATGATATAGATATTCACAATCCGGAAGGCACAGGAACAAGCCATCATTATTTTGATTTAGAAGAATGGTATGAAATACCATACAGATGTCTGGTACCGAAAGATGTTGACAATATGTTGGTTGCTGGTCGCTGCATATCATCAACGCATGAAGCACAGGCGTCATATAGAATTATGCCTTATTGTGCAGAAATCGGACAGGCAGCGGGAACAGCTGTATCTGTAGCAAAAAGTAATAAAACACTTGTGCGTGATGTTGATATAAACCAAGTCAGGAATATATTGAGAGAAAACGGATTTGTGATATAATAACAAACCAAAAATTAACGCTTGACATTTTTATAAATCAAGGGCTTTCTGCTGTTAAAACAATCCTGAAAATATTGTTTTGATCTTGTATGAATAAAGTAATATTGTTTGACAGAACAGCTTTTTTACAGTAAAATAGATAAAAAATCTCAAAGGTGTGAGAATACGGATGAGTATAAAAGAATACAATA
>JAFOEP010000175.1 GCA_017380115.1 Clostridia bacterium
ATTCTCAAAGTGTAACATGTGGAGTAAATGTTGACGGTAGCGTCGGAAGTGCCGGCTTTGATGTTTCTGCATCGTTTGTCGGAATCAGACCTGCATTGAGAAACGTTGATTATATGGTGCGTGAAGGTCTGAACAAAGTTGACGGAAAATGGTATTATTATAAAAATGGTGAAATTGACAAATCTTATGACGGACTTGCCCAAAATGATTTTGGCTGGTGGAAAGTAAAAGATGGTACAATTGATTTTACTTTTAACGGTATTGCAAAAAATCAGTACGGCTGGTGGGTCGTACAAAACGGTAAAGTCAACAAAAATTATACAGGAATGGCCAAAAACCAATACGGTTGGTGGTATTTCACAAACGGAAAAATAAATTATAAGTATGTCGGACTTGCAAAAAACAAATATGGCTGGTGGTATATCACAAATGGTACTGTCAATTTCAAATATAATGGAAAGGCAAGAAACCAATATGGCTTGTGGGAAGTCAGAAACGGTAAAGTGGTAGCCTGAATATAAAATAAAAAATGGATTATGAGCTGATTTTAATTTCTGACTCATAATCCATATTTTAATTTGTAAAGAATTATTTAATGATTTCTGATAAGTTTTTCATATATTAATCTTCTGATTTTGTATGGCAATTTGGAAATAATATATTGCGAATAGCAGGAAACCCAGACATCAAAATTGCTTGAATGACCAATATCTCTTGACATTTTTCTTGATTCTTTAATGTATGAATAATTATTTCTCTTGTCATAAGTAAATTCAGTGATTCTGTAATTTAAAAGACATTCAGGAATATTTGCTGCTTTGTAACCTGCATGAAGAAGTCTTGCAAAGAGTTCAAAATCCTCACATCTTCTCAAATCAGAATAGTTTCCGACGGCAACGACAGCAGACTTTTTGAACATAATCGTCGGGTTGTTGAAAGGAGAACGGCGTTTTGAGTATTTATAAATTTCGGCCGATTCAAGAGGTACCTTGCGAATGCATGTGTTTGAGTTGTTGGAATTGAGAAATTCAAGTATGTAAGAACCAACAATAGCGAGGTCTTCATCGTTTTCAAAGTACTTTAATTCCTTTTCGCATCTTGTTTTGATGGAAATATCATCGGAGTCCATTTTTGCAATCAATTCATTCTTGCAATGAAGAACACCCTGACGTGATGCATATCCCACACCGTGATTTTCTTCCAATCTGATTATATTAAATAAATTCTTGCAATCATCTACAAATTGATATATAATATTATCAAGTTCATAAGTGAGTGGTCCGTCGCAAACAATAACGAAATCATTTGTTTTTACAGTTTGTTCAAGCATACTGATAATTGCTTCACGGAAATGATCCGGATTTTCGTTTTTATAAACTGTCATTAAAACAGAATAGTTTTCCATTGTTTTTGCACCACCTAAACTCAAATCCTTTATATTTTAACATATAAAATTGTGAATATCAATGTTTTTTTGAAAAATAAGAGGTAAAAAAGTGAAGAAAAAGATTACTTTTATCGGACACTATGCAGAAAATAAAAGATTATATGACGGACAAACAGTAAAGACAAAGATATTGTTTGATGAAATAAAAGATACCGATATATATGATGTTGAAATGATAGACACACACAATTGGAAGAATAATATTTACAGCCTTGTCAAAAGATGTAAAAATGCGTGTAAAAATGACGATTATGTGATGATGATGCCTGACTCTAACGGCTTTCGTGTTTTAGTGAGAATGCTGCCGTATTTCAACAAAAAAAAGAATTGTAAATTGATATATGTTGTGGTCGGTGGTTGGCTGTCATCTTTTTTGAAAAAGCACCCGAAATATGTGTCGTTGTTGAATGAATTCGACGCTATAATTGTTGAAACAGAATCACTGAAAGCAGAATTGAAAGAGCAGAAAATACAAAACCTTTATATTGTGCCGAATTTTAAAAGACTTGACATTGTAAAGACGTTGGCACCTGTTGCAAAATATCCATACAGATTCTGTACTTTTTCAAGGGTGATGAAAGAAAAAGGCATTGAAGACGCTATCGAGTGTATCAAGAAAATAAACGAAAAATATGATAATGATATTGTTACGCTTGATATCTATGGACAAATAGAAGCAAACTACAAAGATGAATTTGAAAAAATAATAAAAAATGTTCCGAGGTATATCAGATATAAGGGCATCGTTGATTTTGAAAATAGCGTTGAAACGCTGAAAGATTATTATGCAATGCTGTTTCCTACGACTTACTATGCTGAATGTCTTGCAGGCACGGTTATTGATGCTTTTGCGTCGGGACTTCCCGTAATAGCGTATGATTGGCCGTCAGGTCACGATCTGATAACAAACGGTGTTGAAGGTTGGCTTTGCAAGTCGGAAGTTAACGAATTGACAAAAGCTGTTGAATATGCAATAAATGACCAGGATATGATGCTTGAAATGAGAATCAATTGCGTAAAGAAAGCAAAAGAATATACTCCTGATGTCAATATTCAGAAAATAATAAAAATTCTTATGGAAATATAAAACGGTGGACTTTGCAGTTCACTGTTTTGATATGATTGATGATATGAAAATCTTAACAATTAAGGAAAAAATAAGCCTTAACAAAAAGACTTATTTTTAAGACTAAAAATTGTGCGAATGTTCATATGTGACCTTAAACGCGAGGTATGAAATATAAAAAAAGAAGAACCTCAGAACGCGATTGCGTGTCGAGGCTCTCAATTGGTATGAGTGTTCATAACCAACTTTAAACGCGAGGTATGAATTATAAAAAAGAAGAACCTCAGTACGCGATTGCGTGTCGAGGCTCTCGACTGGTATGAGTGTTCATAACCAACTTTAAACGCGAGGTATGAATTATAAAAAAAGAAGAACCTCAGTACGCGATTGCGTGTCGAGGCTCTCGACTGGCATATAACTTATAACTTGATACCATTAACCCATTTTTAACAAAGGGGTGTATGGGTGGTTATGGGTGGCGGTATCGTTAAATGTTTGTATGTTTGGAATAATGATGATGGTATTGTTTTTTTAAAGTATTTCTTTTAACTGCTCTTTGGTGAAAATCACACTTTCATCATCAAATGGATTTACCATAAGAAAAGGAGTCGTACCGAGTATATTCTCTATTGCACGAAATTCAATCAATATTTGTTGAACCGTAACTTCAACAATGGCATATTCTTTTATATATTTTGGAGGAATTGCTTTTTCAGATGAAAAAGCAAATAAAAAAACATTTTCTTTGTTTTGAAAAACGGCAGGTGTCATCGATTCGGCAATATGTATCATATTGCCAACTTCAGTTTTTTTAACTTGCTCTGTTGTGCTGCCAGATAAATCCCATACATAAGGCATTAACAATTTATCCATTGATAGTCATCCTTTTGATTATTACTTAATCATATTTTATAATTATAACTATACACTATAACTCGCATTAATGCAAATACAAACGCTTGCCGAACAAAAAAGAACAATGGTATCGTATCAAACCATTGTTCTTCTATGGTGCGGATGACAGGACTTGAACCTGCACTCTTACGAACAAGATCCTAAATCTTGCGTGTCTGCCAATTCCACCACATCCGCAAATTACCTTAACATTATATCAGACATATATTCATTTTTCAAGACAAAATTAAGAAAAACAATAAAAGAGAAAAATAAGTTTTATGGAAAAGAGGGTAAACAATGAAGACAAGATGGACAAACAGCGTAAATCCGGAAGCACCTCTTCAGGAATATCCACGTCCTCAATTCAAAAGATATTTGTGGACTAATCTTAACGGACAGTACGATTGTACAATAAATGAAGATTTTGAAAATATACCCGAAAAGTTTGATATGAAAATCACAGTACCGTTTTCGGTTGAAACTCCATTGTCGGGCGTTCAGAAGAAGTTATATCCGGGAGAAATTCTCTGGTACAGAAGATATTTTGAACTTGACGAAGAATATGAAGGAAAACGTGTGATTCTTCATTTCGGAGCAGTTGATTGGGAATGTAAAGTATATGTTAACGGTCAGATGATTGGTGGACATACGGGAGGATATATTCCGTTTTCTTTTGACATAACAGAATATCTCAATGACGGCGAAAATGAACTTGTAGTCGGCGTGTTTGACCCGACAGATAAAGGCTGGCAACAAAGAGGAAAACAAGTTGTTGACCCGAAAGGTATCTGGTATA
>JAFOEP010000018.1 GCA_017380115.1 Clostridia bacterium
AATCAATGTGTTCACATTTAAACAATACATCTTTCATTTCTCCGCCATAAGCACCGGCGTTCATATAAGCACCGCCACCTACTGTTCCTGGAATTCCAAAGGCAAATTCAAGGCCAGAAAGATTGTTTTCTAAGGCAAATCTGCAAAGTTTGATTAAGCTTGTTCCTGACAAACATTCAATTGTAGTTTCATCAATAAGTCGGATATCATCAAATTCTTTTCCTATGTGAATAACAATGCCTCTGATTCCATCATCTCTGACAAGCAAATTTGACCCATTTCCGAGAATGAACGGTTTGATATTGTTGTCTTTGCAAAAATGAACAATTAAATCTAAATCTTCAAAAGAAGAAGGAGATACAATTATATCAGCATTTCCTCCTGTTTTAAAAGAAGTGTAATTTGACATCGGTTCATTATATTTAATATTAGAAGATATTTTTTCAGAAAAAATTTTAAATTTTTCTATAAAATTCATAGTGTTCTCCATTATTTATTTAATAATGCCGCACCAATAACCCCTGCGTCATTTGCTAATTTTGCAGTACAAATTTTTGTTCTTCTTCCTTCTGTTTTGTTATAAACCTCTTTATACACACGCTCAGCAAGAGGAATAATTAAATTGTCACCTTCGTTGCTGATTCCACCACCAACACATAAAACATCAGGCTGAAGAGCATTGATAATATTTGTAGCACCAACAGCAATATAGAAAATGTATTTATCAACAACTTCTGTTGCTGCTTTATCCCCTTGTTTTTTGCCAAGAAAAGCAGTTCTACCATTTACTTTTTCAATGTCACCATCGCAAATGTCCCACATTGCGCTGTCTTTATTTTCTAACATTTTCTGTTTTGTTTGTTTAATAAGAGATGTAGCTGATGCATAAGCTTCCCAGCAACCTTTTCTTCCGCAGTTGCATTGTTCACCGTCCATGCAAATAACAGTATGACCAAACTCTCCTGCTGAATCACCACAGCCTGTAACAAGTTTGCCATCGACAATTACACCGCTGCCTACACCTGTTCCAAGTGTAATGGCTACGAAATCTTTGCAACCTTTTCCTGCACCTGCATAAGCTTCACCAAGAGCAGCACAGTTTGCATCATTATCAATAAAAATCGGAATATCTTTAATAAATTCAGAAAACAATTTTATTGCAGGAACCATATCAAATTTTAAATTGTTTGAATATTCAATGTTACCTGTTGTTTTGTTGATAGAACCAGGTATACCAATTCCGATTGATTCAACATCATTAAGTGTAATTCCTGCATCATTTATTGCTTCAATTGTAGCTTTTGCCATATCTTCAAAAATATCACGAGCAGGACGAGGTGCATTAGTTTTTGTTTTGCCTCTGCCTATAATTTCGAATTTGTCATTAATTACTCCGGCTACAATATTTGTGCCTCCTAAATCAATACCAACTTTAAACATTTATTTTTTCCTCCAAAATTAATTTTAATAATTATGCCAGATTTCGAGTTCATCTTCCTGAGGAACGATATCATCAGTCATTCCTAATTTATGAAGAAGTTCTCTTGCGGCGTTATATCCAAGTTGCTTCTGACGTTCATTCATTGCCGCTGCTTCAATAATAATAGATAAGTTTCTACCCGGTTTAGACGGAATTGTAGTAAGCGGAACATCAACGCCAAGTATGTTAATCATCTGACTTTCAAGCCCAAGTCGATCATATATCTTTTCATTATCCCATAATTCAATATTAACGACCATTTCAATTTTTGTTGAAAGCTTGACAGCACCCATACCAAATATTCGTCTTGCATTGATTATTCCAACGCCACGAAGTTCAATAAAATGACGGATATTATCCGGTGCAGAACCTATCAAAGTATTTCTTGTTGTTTTTCTGATTTCAACTGCATCATCAGCAACAAGTCGATGACCTCTTTTAACAAGTTCAATTGCAGTTTCGCTTTTTCCGACACCACTTTCACCTGTTATCAAAACGCCGACACCACTGATTTCCATCAAAACGCCATGGCGAGTTTCTCTTGGAGCAAGTTCAATTCCAAGATATTCAATCAATCTTGACATGGCAGCAGAAGTAGAATCTAATGTTTTGAGAAGTGGAACTTTATATTTTTTTATAAGTTCCATATTTTCATCAAAAATATCAAGATCTCTTGCAACAACTATTGCGACAGGTTTGTTTTTCAAAAAAGTATCCCATCTTTTATTTGCTTCTTCAATGTTCAGACTGCGAAGATATTCTCTCTCAGCAAGACCTATAAACTGAATTCTTGAAGAATCAAAATATTTGTCATAGCCGGAAAGAATCAGACCGGGTCTGTTAACTTCCGCAGAAGAAACAAGAACAGAACCGGAACATTCAGGCATATAACAGATTTCATACCCCATATCTTTTATGATATGGTCTAACGAAACAGAATATTTCTTTTCCATAATATCACCTATTTTCCATATTTATTATTATATATTATTTTGTCAACAATTCCAATACTTTTTTTAAAAAAAGTCATTTTTTAACAAAAATTTTAATATGATTATTAAAAAATAGAATCAGGTGATTTAATGATTGAGAATTTATTGTCATTTATACTTTATATTACATTACATTTAAACTCTTCAAGTTCATTCCCTCCTCCTCTGTCTGCAAGTGAAGAAAGAAAATATCTGAATGAAATGAAAAACGGAAGCAAAGAAGCAAAGGATAAGTTAATTGAACATAATTTAAGACTTGTCGCTCATATTATCAAAAAATATTATTCAAATTACAGCGAACAAGATGACCTTATTTCTATTGGTTCTATCGGGTTAATTAAGGGT
>JAFOEP010000176.1 GCA_017380115.1 Clostridia bacterium
AAGGATAAACTTGCGCGTCTTCATCGTGGTTCGTTTCGTGAAGCACATGAGGCGAACACCTACTACCGAAAAGACCAAGCTAAACGCAAATCTAAACTCCTATTCTGGATTGCATTGCTAGCTCTGCTGATATTTGCATTCCATTATCTACTATGAGCGATATCATTCATAAAAAAGCAAAAGAGGATATGCAGGGTGTAAAAATAGAGCTTGAAGAAGACAAGACAGATATTCCGTGTGACAAATGCGGAAGGATGATGGTAATTAAAACGGGCAGATTCGGAAAATTCCTTGCTTGTCCTGGTTATCCTGACTGTAAAAACACAAAACCACTTGTTCTCAAAACAAGCGCAAAATGCCCTCTTTGTGGCGGAGAGGTTATTGAAAGAAAATCAAAAAAAGGATATGCATTTTTTGGCTGTTCAAATTGGCCGGAATGTAATTTTATGACATGGGATAAACCAACAGAGGAAAATTGTCCTCAATGTGGAAAGTCCTTGTTCAAAGGAAGCAAAGGTGTGATTTCCTGTCTTTCACCGGAATGTGGATACACAGGAAAAGCGACAAAAAAGAAGAAAGATGAATAAAAAACCAATAGTAATCGGAGCAGGTCTTGCAGGTGTTGAAGCTGCGTGGCAGTTGGCAAGGGCAGGGTATGAAGTTGATTTATATGAAATGCGTCCGATAAAGATGACACCTGCACATAAAACTTCAAAATATGCTGAACTTGTATGCTCAAATTCGTTGAAAGCTATGAGAACGGAATCTGCTGCCGGAATGCTTAAAGAAGAAATGAGAATGTTTTCTTCTTTGTGTATGGAATGTGCAGACAAAAGTCGTGTACCCGCAGGTGGTGCATTGGCAGTTGACAGAGAAAAGTTTTCGCAACTTATTACGGAAAAAATCGAAAATGAACCGTTGATAAATGTTATTCACGAAGAAGTGACTGAAATACCGGACGGTGATGTTGTAATTGTTGCTGCCGGACCGTTGGCATCAGATGCACTTGCAGAAGATATAAGAAAAAAATTCGGAGATTCACTGAGCTTTTTTGATGCTGCAGCACCTATCGTCAGTGGTGATTCAATTGATATGAACAGTGCTTTTTGCCAGTCGAGATATGACCGTGGTGGTGAGGATGACTATATCAATTGCCCGATGAATAAACAGGAATATGAAGATTTTTATTCTGAGTTAATAAATGCACAGAGAGCAGAGCTTCACGAATTTGAAAAAAATAAAAAGGTTTACGAAGGATGTATGCCGATTGAAATAATGGCAACAAGAGGTCCGGACACGATGCGATTCGGGCCAATGAAACCTGTTGGATTGATTGACCCACACACATCACACAGACCGTGGGCAGTGTTGCAATTGCGAAAAGAAAATGTTGCTGCGAGCGCATACAATCTGGTAGGATTTCAGACAAATCTGAAATTCTCAGAACAAAAAAGAGTGTTTTCAATGATACCGGCTTTGAAAAATGCAGAATTCTTACGTTATGGTGTAATGCACAGAAACACTTTTTTAAATTCACCTGAAATATTGAACAGTGATTTCAGTGTAAAGGAAAGAAAGGGACTGTTTTTTGCAGGACAAATTACAGGCGTTGAAGGATATATGGAATCTGCATCAAGCGGAATAATGGCAGGGTTTAATGCTGTAAGACTGTTAAAAAATAAAGAAAGTCTTGTACTGCCGCCAGAATCAATGATTGGCGCGTTGTCAAGATATATCAGCAATGAAGCAATTGAGAATTTTCAACCAATGGGAGCAAATTTTGGTGTGCTTCCACCACTTGATGAAAAAATCAGAGATAAAAAATTAAGATATTCAGCACTTGCACAAAGAGGTCTTGAAAAAGTCAGAAAAATTATTGAAGAAATTAAAACAGAGGGATAATTATGGACAGCTTAGAAGAAAAGTTGGGCTACAAATTTAAAAACCGTGAATATCTCGAACGTGCCTTGGCGCATTCGTCTTATGTTAACGAACGCCATAATAACGAAGAAAGCAATGAAAGACTTGAATTTTTGGGTGATTCGGTTTTAGGAATAATAGCTGCCGAATATTATTTTCATAATTTCAATTTGCCCGAAGGAGAATTGACGAAATTAAGAGCGTCAACTGTTTGTGAAAAATCTTTGTTTGATTTTGCTAATCAGATTCAACTTGGTAAATATCTGAAACTTGGAAAAGGTGAAGAAAACACCGGTGGCAGAACAAGACCTTCTGTTAATGCAGATGCTTTTGAAGCAGTGATTGCGGCAATTTATCTCGATGGCGGAATGCAGGAAGCCAGAAAATTTGTCTTGCGTTTTATC
>JAFOEP010000177.1 GCA_017380115.1 Clostridia bacterium
AATAAAATTGAAAACAATACGAGTGTTGATATTTCTGCTTACTCATCTGATTTTTCTCTTGAAGAAATGGGCAGAATTTCAAAGTTATATAACCGTAGCGATATGGTAAGCAACACCGAACAGGAATGTTACGATTGTATAAAGGTGTTAAAAGAAGAAAAAGCTAAACAAAAGGGGAACGTCTCTGAAATGGACGATGAAGAATTTGCGAAGCTTTTTAAGGATTTAGGCAAAAAATAAGGAGAAAGATGATGAAAGAAAAAATGGAAAATAAAAACGAAGAAATCTTTGAGGAATTAGACGAGAAGCTTGAAGAGGAATTTGACGAAGAAATTTTTGACGAAGATATTGAAATGGAATTCAACAAACAATTTGAAGAAGCTGAAAAACAAAATGCAGAAAAAATAAATACTGTTCAGCCACCTACAGGTGAAAAGAAATCTTCTCTTGTCAGCCTTGTTGAAAAAGGAAAAATATCAGGAAAATTAACTTCTCAGGAAATTGACAATGCTTTGATTGACCTTGATTTGAGCATTGAAGAACTTGAACAGTTTTATGAAACAATTGAAAATCAAAACATAGAAATCATCGACGACATCAGCAACGCAATATATGAAAGCCTGAATTTTGAAGATGACATTCAGAAAAACGCTGATCTTGGAGTTATGGGAAATGATATCAAGAACTCCGCTATGGAAGATCATGTTAAAGTTTATCTTAAAGAAATCGGAAGAGTTCCACTTCTGACAGCAGAAGAAGAAATTGATCTTGCTATGCGCATAACAGAAGATGATCCGTCAGCAAAGAAAAGATTGGCAGAAGCCAACTTGCGTCTTGTTGTTAGTATAGCAAAAAGATATGTCGGAAGAGGAATGCAGTTCCTTGATCTGATTCAGGAAGGAAACCTTGGTCTTATTAAAGCTGTTGACAAATTTGACTACACAAAAGGATTCAAGTTTTCAACATACGCAACATGGTGGATAAGACAAGCGATAACAAGAGCTATTGCTGACCAGGCAAGAACAATCAGAATTCCTGTTCATATGGTTGAAACTATTAACAAAGTTAAAAAGACAAACAGCCAATTGCTCCATGAAACAGGTAAAGACCCGACAGCAGAAGAAATAGCAGAAAGAGTAAATATGCCTGTTGAAAAGGTCAGAGAAATCCTCAGAGTTGCTCAGGAACCTGTTTCGCTTGAAACACCGATAGGCGAAGAAGAAGACAGCCATCTTGGAGATTTCATTCCTGACGACGAAGCTCCGTCACCACAGGACTCAGCTTCTATGTTGCTTCTCAAAGAACAACTTGCAAATGTTTTGCAAACATTGACCCCGAGAGAAGCAAAGGTTTTGTCTTTGAGATTCGGACTTGAAGACGGTCATCCGAGAACACTTGAAGAAGTCGGAAAAGAATTTGAAGTTACAAGAGAACGTATCCGACAGATTGAGGCAAAGGCATTGAGAAAACTTCGTCATCCGAGCAGAAGCAAAAAACTTCGTGATTTTATAGATTAAAAGCAAAAAAATTAAGCCACGGAAATTTTAAAAATTTCTGTGGCTTGTTTTATTTTGTAAATTTTGTGGAAAAATAGAAACAAAAAATCCGTACACAAAAAGTGTACGGAAAATTTTGGTGATCCATCGGGGATTCGAACCCCGGACACCTTGATTAAAAGTCAAGTGCTCTACCGACTGAGCTAATGAATCAGATGTACTTGTCCTGAACAGTACTATGATATAATAAAACATTTTTTCGATAATGTCAAGAGGTTTTTTGAAAAAATATAATATTTTTTTTAAAATAAAAAAATTTATAAAAAGACCAGATTTCAGAGGTGCCAGATGATTACAATTGTAATTAGAATTATATTTATATATTTTTGGATTATTTTATCAATAAGATTGATGGGTAAAAGGCAAATAGGGCAACTTCAACCCTCAGAGCTTGTTGTGACGTTGTTGCTTTCCGAAATAGCAGCAGTGCCAATCGAAAATAACAATGTGCCACTTATTGTTCCGATAGTTTGCGTAACGCTTGTGGTGATTTTTGAAATATTGTTTTCCTATATAGTTCTGAAAAGCTCACTTTTCAGAAGATTAACACAAGGGAATCCTATTTATGTCATCAAAGAAGGTAAAATATTGGTTAATGAAATGAAAAAATTACGCTTTACTGTTGAGGATTTGATGGAGGCGTTAAGGCAAAAGGATGTTTTTGATATAGCGGAAGTAGAATATGCTGTCGTAGAAACAAACGGAAGCCTGAGCGTTCTGAAAAATATAAAAAGCAGACCTGCAACAATTCAGGATTTGAAAATTAAAGTTAAAGACAACGGAATACCGTGCGTCATAATAAGCGACGGAAGAGTTGTTGAATCAAATTTTAAATATTGTGATATGAACGAGAAAAAATTACAGAATATTCTTTTGCTTGAAAAGAAAAAGATAAACGATATTATGATTATGACCGTTGACAAAGGCGGGAACAGAATAATTGTTGATAAGGAGTAGGGTATGAAAAGATTTGTTATTTCAATTTTTGCCTTTGTTTTAGTAATTTCAGTTGCCATAACGAATTATTTCGTCGTAAAAAATTCGACTGAAAAAATAACAGATACCGTAAATGAAATGATCAGGGATGTTGACAACAAGGGTGATATTGAAAGATGTCGGGAGAAAATAGAAAAATTATGGCAGCAGGAAAGACGGAAACTGTCCTTTCTTGTTGAACATACAAAGTTTGAGATTCTGGATGAAAGTCTGATAAGGCTGAAATGTGCAACAGATTCAAACGAATTCAAGAAAGAATGTGAGCATATCAAATGGTTTGTCAATGAAATAAAAAGCAGCGAAGAATTGTCTTTTGAAAATATATTTTAGAGATATATAAATTAATATAAAATAATTACCGGAATTATCAAAATTTGTAATATGTATTTATAACTTTATTGTTGCAATTTTACTAAGTTTATGATAAAATAATAAACTGAGTAAAAATATAAACAATTAAAAGGGGTAATTTATTATGACAATAAAAAGATTGATCACAGCATTACTGTCAAAGATTCCGATTATACTCATAATTACTATCGTTTTCGGAGTAGCCGGAGGTTATATCAATTATAATGTTATCCCCGAAAAATATACATCTTATTCTACTTTCTATGTTTTGGAAAAAACAAAAACGGATGAAGATGAAACAAATCAGACAAGTTATACAGATTTGAGATTGAGTGAATTACTTGTTGCTGACTATAATGAACTTGCTACGAGTAAAAGAGTTAAAAATAAAGTTGCTTCCAACTTAGGACGTTCGAGCCTTTCCGGATACAAAATCAGTGTTTCAAGCAAGGAAAACACACGCGTAATGAAGCTTACTGTTGTTGGCGAAGATCCGGAAGTTGCAACTCAGATAGCAAATGAAATGGTTAAAGTTTTTTCTGAAACAGTTATTGACATAATGAGCGTTGAAAACGTAAACGTTGTTGACTATGCAGAAGTTCCGAGCAGTCCGTCGTCACCTGCAAAAATGAAGAATACAATAGTGTCAATTGCAGCAGGTGTTATTATTTCATGTGGAGTAATTTTGCTGGTGGAATTGCTCAACAACACAATCAAAAGAGTTGAAGAAATTGAAGAAAATCTTAACTTACCCGTACTTGCTCAGATCGGCAGATTCAGAGGAGCATTGGAAACAGAAGACGATGAAAATTTTGTTGATAAAAAAACAACAAAAAAATCAAAAAAGCAAAAAAAAGAAAAATAACATCTTTAACTTTCTGTTGATTTAAATTCGAAAGGGCGGTCGAAAATATGTTTTCAAAGAGCAAAAAGAAAAACAATAGTTATAATTATGGATACAGATATAGCTACGGATATGGCTATGGCTACGGATATGGAAACGGTTATGGATATGACAAAGGGAATTTCCAGGAAACAATAAAAACGTTGAGAACTAATATACAGTTTTCCGGGATTGATAATCCGATAAAAACTATATGTATGACAAGTTCGATTCCGGGAGAAGGAAAAAGTACAATTTCTCATTTCCTTGCAATCGAAATGGCAAAAGCGGGAAACAAAACTCTTATAGTAGAATGTGATATGCGCAGACCTACACAGGGAAATATGTTTCAATTCAGACCAAAAAAAGGAATAACAGCCTATCTTTCAGGAGAATGTTCCCTTGAAGAAGTTGCCACAAAAACTCAAACTGACAATCTTTATTTTCTTGATGTTGATGCAAAAGTTGTAAATCCGGTTGAGTTGATGGATTCACAGCGATTCAGACAGGCAGTAGAGGAAATGAAAGAAAAATTTGATATTGTTATTTTTGATACTTTGCCACTTACAATGTTTATCGAGTCTGCAATCGTTGCATCTTTATCAGACGCAACTGTTATCGTTATCAGAAAAGGGAGAGCAGATATTAAGAGCATAAAAAGTTCAATTCAGCAGCTTGAAAAAGCAAATGCAAATATTATAGGTGCTGTATATAACGATGCTGATGAAGAAAAAGGTCTTGCTAAAATAGGCTATTATGGACTTTACAGGCAAAACAGATATGGCAAATATGATTACGAATATGACTTAATGAGCAAAAAACAGAAAAACAAAGGTAAAGAAAAATAAAAAATGGTGAGAACGAATGATTGACATACATAGTCATATCTTATGCGGAATTGATGATGGTTCAAGAGATATTGAAGAGTCTGTCAAAATGTTGAAAGCCGCAAAAGAGGCAGGGTTTGAAAAGATAATTGCTACACCTCACGTTATGAGAGCAGGTTACGATCTGGACAAAACAAAAAAATCTTTTGAGATGCTTTTGCCGTATGCAAAAGAAATCGGCATTGATATTTATCAGGGTTATGAATATAATTGCTACGCTTTAAGCGATGACGGCTTCGAAGGTGCAATGAAGTTTTGCACTCATCAGACAAAAACAATATTGCTTGAATTTAAAAGTACGGTTGGTTTTCCGACAAATTGGGAAAGCATTGTAATGAACTTTCAAAGAGAAGGTGCAAAAGTAATAATTGCTCATCCCGAAAGATATATTAAAACAAAACTCGATTTTGAAAAAACGAAAAGGTCTGTTGAAATGGGATGCAAATTGCAAATTGACGGACTGAATCTGTTCAGAAAAGGATTTATGAACAAAACAAAAAGGAATGCCAAAAAACTTATTAAAAGTGGTCTGGTTTCATGGATTGCAACTGACGCACATTGTGAAAAAGATTATATTGAATTTGGGAAAGCGTTTAAAGATAAACGGAATAGCAGATGGTTTAAACCGAACAAGATAGAAGATTACTCCGCATTTTACGGATAAAGAAAAAGTAAGGTAGTGTGAATTATTGTGAAAAGATTTTTCAATTTTTTTGACGAACATTCAAGAACAAAGCTGCTGGTAAAACTTGTTGCTGACTTTTTGATAACACTTTTTTCATATTTAGCAGTTGTTGTTGTGTTGTGCTTTTTAAACAACAAAAGAATTCTCTCTTTACAATGGGATATTGTTATATATACAGGATTGATAATATCCACAATAGTTGTTTTGACGTGGAATCTTGTTGGAAAACACAGATACTTGTGGAGAGGTACGACCAACAGAGAACTTATAAGATTTATTGTTTCAGACATATATTTGTTTTCGGTCTTGTTCGTAATATCAAAATTGTTACGATATAAGTCTGATATCAGTTTTGTTCCGGGAGGAACAATGTTGTTGTCAACGATATTGTTGTCTTCAATAATTTCTATGTCTCTTGTGAGGTTTGTTCAATACAGAAGAAAGAACAGTTCATGGAAGGCTTTGATTGAAAACCGAAAAAGACGCATTATGATTGTAGGTGCAGGTTGGGCAGGTACATACGCAATCACAGCTCATAAAAACGGTGATAAGGTCGGGAACCCCGTTGTAGTTGTTGATGACGACCCTGTAAAAATAAATCGCACTTTAATCGGTGTTCCTGTTGTGGGCAACACCAATGATATTCCAAAATATGTCAAGCAATATAATGTCAGCAAAATTATCATTGCTATCACAAATCTTCAAGGCGAACAGATGTCCAAGCTTATAAACATCTGTAAAGATACGGATTGTAAGATTTCGATTATGTCAAAAATAAAACCTTACGGCGATGACGAAGAATCTTTGAAGTCTTCCGTATCATTCAGGGAACCAAATATTGTCGATTTTCTTTCAAGAGATGAAGTTAAACTTGACACAGAATCAATTGAAGGTTATCTGAAAGGAAAGAGAATTGTTGTTACGGGTGGCGGAGGTTCGATCGGTTCGGAACTTTGCAGACAAATTTTAAAATTCCATCCTGAAAAAATTATTATTTTTGATATTTACGAAAACTCAGCTTATGAGTTACAGCAGGAATTAATAAGAACTTACGGAAAAGATGTGCCGATAAAAGTTTTAATTGGTTCAGTCAGAGACAAAAAAAGACTTGATGAAGTTTTTGAAACTGAAAAACCGTCGATTATTTTCCACGCTGCTGCGCATAAACATGTGCCGTTGATGGAAGATAGTCCGGCTGAGGCAATAAAGAACAATGTTCTGGGAACATACAATCTTTTGTTGTCAGCCTCTGAACATAACATAGAAAGATTTGTTCAGATTTCTACCGACAAAGCAGTTAACCCTACAAACGTAATGGGCGCAACAAAGCGTATGTGCGAAATGCTCACACAATGCTTTGCAAAGAAGAGCGATATGAAATGTATGGCCGTACGTTTCGGAAATGTTCTCGGCTCTCACGGAAGTGTTATTCCGTTGTTTGAAGCTCAGATTAAAAGCGGTGGACCTGTTACGATAACGCATCCGGATATTATAAGATATTTTATGACGATTCCGGAAGCTGCTCAGCTTGTTTTACAAGCAGGATCATCAGGAAAAAGCGGCGAGATTTATGTGTTGGATATGGGCGAACCTGTTAAAATTAAAGATTTAGCATATAAACTCATAAGATTTTATGGCTACGAACCCGATGTTGATATAAAGATTGAATATACGGGATTAAGACCGGGCGAAAAGTTATACGAAGAACTTATGATGGATGAAGAAGAAGACAAGATGGTTAAGACCGGACACGAAAAGATTTTTGTTGCTCATCCGTTTGATTTTGACGAAGAAACATTGATGAAACAAATGGATATCCTTGAAAAATCGTCAGAGCATAATAATCTTGATTGCGTGAAAGCTCTTGCAAGTGTTATAACAACATTCCATCCCGATTATGAAAGAAATAATTAAATAATATATATACTTTGAAAGGAAGTAAAAAATGATGAACGGATTATATGAAAAAATTGTCAACGGTGAAGAAAAAATTTCTCTTGTAGGACTCGGCTATGTAGGTATGCCTATTGCTGTTGCGTTCGCAAAAAAGGTTAAAGTAGTAGGTTTTGACCTTAACGCAAAGAAAATTGATCTTTACAAAAGTGGTGTTGACCCGACAAACGAAGTCGGTGATGAAGCAATCGCTCAATCAACAGTTGAGTTTACAAGCAATCCTGAAATGCTTAAAGAAGCTAAATTCCATATAGTTGCAGTTCCGACACCTGTTAACGATGACCATTCACCTGACCTTTCACCTGTTGAAGGTGCAAGTAAAATTCTTGGACAAAACTTAACAAAAGGTTCAGTTGTAGTGTTCGAAAGTACAGTTTATCCGGGAGTTACAGAAGACGTATGCGTTCCGATTCTTGAAAAAGAATCAGGACTCAAATGCGGAGTAGACTTCAAAATCGGATATTCTCCGGAAAGAATTAACCCGGGTGACAAAGAACACAGACTTGAAAACATCAAAAAGATTGTTTCAGGTATGGATGATGAATCTCTTGACGTAATTGCAAAAGTATATGAACTTGTTATTGAAGCAGGCGTTCATCGTGCAGAAAGCATTAAAGTTGCAGAAGCTGCAAAAGTTATTGAAAACAGTCAGCGTGACATCAACATTGCTTTTATGAACGAACTTTCAATCATCTTCAACAAAATGGGTATTGATACAAAATCAGTACTTGAAGCAGCAGGAACAAAATGGAACTTCCTTAAATTCTATCCTGGTCTTGTTGGCGGACATTGTATCGGTGTTGACCCATACTATCTTACATATAAAGCAGAACAAATCGGATATCACTCACAAATCATTCTTTCAGGCAGAAGAATTAACGATGATATGGGTAAATATATCGCTGAAAGCACAGTTAAAAATCTTATCAAGGCAAGCAAGAGTGTAAGAGATGCAAAAGTTGCAATTCTCGGATTCACATTCAAAGAAGATTGCCCTGACACAAGAAACACAAAAATTATTGATGTTGTAAACGAACTTGCAGAATACGGCATTACTCCTGTTATTGCTGATCCTATTGCTGATAAAGACGAAGCAAAACGTGAATACGGTATTGAATTTGTTGATATGAGCGACATCAAAGACGCAGATGCAGTTATTCTTGCAGTAGCTCACAAAGAGTTCAAAGATTTCACTATGGCAGACCTTGACAAACTTTACAAAAATGGCGACAACAACCAGAAGGTTCTTGTTGACGTAAAAGGACTTCTTAATCGTAAAGAATACGAAAAAGCAGGATACAATTATTGGAGACTTTAATTTAAAAAGGAAGTATTATTTATTATGGGATACAAAGATATTAAATTTCCTGAGGGAAGCAAATTTCTCGTAACAGGAGGAGCTGGCTTTATCGGCTCAAACCTTTGCGAAGCTATTTTAAAATTAGGTTTTAAGGTTCGTTGTCTTGACAACTTTTCAACAGGAAAAAGAGAGAACATTGAAGAGTTTTTAAGTAATCCGAATTTTGAACTTATTGAAGGCGATATTCGTGATTATGACACTTGCTTTAAAGCATGTGAAGGAATAGATTATGTTTCAAACCAGGCAGCCTGGGGAAGCGTTCCGAGAAGTATTGAAATGCCTTTGCTTTATGAAGAAATCAACATCAGAGGCACCTTGAATATGATGGAAGCTGCAAGACAACAGGGCGTTAAAAGATTTGTTTATGCGTCAAGTTCTTCTGTTTATGGAAAGGGAATAACTCTTCCTGCAAAAGAAGGAAAGGAAAAAGACGGAACAAGAATTTCTCCTTATGCTCTTACAAAATATGTTGATGAGTTTTATGGTGAGCTTTATTCTTTGATATACGGACTTGAAACAGTCGGATTCCGTTATTTCAACGTGTTCGGACGCAGACAAGACCCTCACGGATTTTATGCAGCAGTTATTCCGAAATTTGTTAAAGCTCTTTTAAATGATGAAGCTCCGACAATTAACGGTGACGGACTTCAATCAAGAGACTTTACATATATTGAAAATGTAATTGAAGCAAATCTCAAAGCAATGCTTGCACCAAAAGAGGCAACAGGAAGAGCATACAACATAGCTTTTGGCGGACAAGTACCTCTTATAGATGTGTATAACAAGCTTTGCGAATTACTCGGAAAAGATATCACTCCGAATTACGGACCTGACCGAGCAGGAGATCTGAAACATTCAAAAGCAGACATATCTGACGCAAGAAACAATATCGGATATGACCCTGATTGGTCATTTGAACAGGGAATTATTGACGCTGTTGAATGGTACAAGGAAAATTTAAAGTAAAATCAACTGATTAACCGGTATATTTTTGTATATCGAAAGGGGATTTAATAAATGTTTTTAAATCCCCTATTATTTATATAGGTATTGGCAGGTATTTTTATGATGACTCAAAAAAGTACAACCAACATATTACAAGATGAATCAAAAAACAATAGTATATTAAATGGCATCAATTGGAAAACAACAGTTCTGATTATTGTTCTGAATGTTATTTTTCAGCTTTCAGAATCATATAGTATTATTTTCGGATTCATCGGAGCTGCGTTGTTTTTGGTCAGCTTGTTAATAATAGACACAGACCAATATGTGTATTATTATGTTGCTATCGCTTGTTCGCGAAGACTTATGGAAATCTATAACATACCACTTTTGTCGGTCATCACAATAATTTTCTTTGCTCAAAGATACATTCTTTCAGAGAATATCTATAGAAGCAGGATAAATAAGCAAGTATTGCTCTCTTTTGTTTTGTTGCTGCTATATTCAATGAGATTTTTCTTTTTAAATTATTCATTTTCAGCGCCAATATTAGTTATAAAACTGTTTTTCTGCATATTGATGCTTGCAGATTGCTTCAATGACTGCAAAACAAAAGAAGATGTCACAAAAACATTGGATTTATTGATATTCTATTTCTCTTTGGGAGTAACGATTGCCTGTACAGTTTCGTTGCTTATAAATTCATCAACCGGAAACCTGGAAAGATTTTCACTTTCCGAAGAAAACAGCACAAACATTCTGAGCATATATGCTGCATCAGGCATCTCAGTTATAGCGACAAGATTATTTTCAGAAATTTCAAAAACAATGAAAATAGTTATGGTTGTGATGATTGCCCCATTGCTTTATGTTGGATTTTTGACACAGTCAAGAACATTTATAGTTATGCTTGCCATCATCTTTGCGTGGGTTATGGCGTTTGGCGTTGCAAGTGAACGATACAGAAACATTGTTGTTAAAGTATTCATTGCGGTAATGGTTGGGGTAATTTTGTTCCTGATTTTCGGAAAGAACACGTCATTTTATGAATTGATGAATAAAATTATTGAACGATTCACCAATCCGAAAGATGACGACATTACAAACGGCAGAGACATAATCTGGAAATTGTATATGGCGAGAATGTTAGGAAGCGCAAAATTTATGTTTTTCGGAAATGATGGAGTTACACCGTCACCTGCGGGAGGCTCAATGGCTCATAATATGTATCTTGAAATGTTTTACACTTATGGGTTAGTAGGCTTGGTTATTATCATCTGGATATACGCAACACTTTTTGTTACACTGAAAAAAAGATTTGCAGAATGTGGTTTTAACAAATCGATGGTTTTTGGCACGTTACCGTTTATTCTTGTGTGGGTTGCGGGTATGGGTTCGCATACTCTCCTGGGTACGATGCCTACGATTGAATTTTTCGTTGGAGTATGTTGCATTTACTGCACTAAGTTTTCATACGAAAAGAAAAAACCCGACAGAGACAGCGATTTAATTGACAAAGGAAACCTGACAAGACGATTAAGAAACTGAACAGATAATTATTTTAACGGAGGACAAAAATGAAAGTTCTTATACTGACAGATACTCGTGTAAGTCTTGAAACTGATAAATACACAAATCAGATTCGATCATCTTGTGGCTGGATAGGTGTTCTTGTAAAAAATATTCAGTCATCAGACACGATAACATCTGCTGATATAATCAGTGTCAATATGGGAAATGACGGGTCAACTCAGACGGTCGGTAACGCAACTGTTCACAATCTTGTTGGCAAACCTTTCACAAAAAAACCTCAGAAAAATTTAATTAAAAAGTTCAATGAAATATTAAATAATTCCAAACCTGATCTGATTGATATTCAAGGAATCGAATTCAGCTTTGGAAGAGATTTGCTTTTGTGTGACTATGATTGTCCTGTGATTGCAACTTTGCAGGGACTTCCTATGGAAATTTCAAAAGTATATTATTCAGGACTTCCTAAAAATTATAAGTGGAAAAGAACATTCTTTGACAATATCAGTCTCAAAGGAACTTTTGAGAAACAGAAGTTTATGGAAGAAAGAGGAAAAGTTTCTTTTGAGATACTTAAAAAAGCCGATTATATTGTAGGAAGAACTGACTGGGACCATGCAAACACATGGAAAGTTAATCCCGAAGCAGAATATTTTTATAACGCGAGAATTTTCAGAGATGATTTTTATAAAGAAGAAAACGTCTGGGACATAAACAATATTAAACGTCACAGAATTTTCGGAATTCAGGGAAGGGATTCTGCAAAAGGACTTCATATCGGAATTGAAGCATTAGCTTTGTTGAAAAAAGATTACCCCGACATTGAGTTGATTGTTCCGGGTGCATATAAATATAATTCTTCGAAGCTCAGAATTTCTGCCTATGAAAAATATATCAGAAATTTAATTAAAAAACACAACCTTGAAGATAACGTAAAATTTGTAGGCTCGTTGAATGCGGCAGAAATGGTTGATATATTGAAAACAAGCCATGCGTTTTGTCAGTATTCAATGAATGAAAATTCACCAAATTCATTGGGTGAAGCGATGATACTCGGAGTCCCGTGCGTTGCCTCATTTGTTGGTGGGACACCTTCATATCTTTCTCATGAACACAGCGGTTTGTTCTATGAAAAGAGTGAACCGGGTACACTTGCATTTATGCTGAAGAAAGTTTTTGACAACGATGAGTTGGCAACCAGACTTTCAGAAAATGCAAGAAAAGATGCATTGGTAAGACATGACAGAGATAATAACAAAAATACTCTCTTTGAAATATATAAGCAAATACTTAATAAAACTGATGGAGAAAAGATTAAATGAATGATGGGAAAAACAAAGTTGTAAAAAATTCAGTGTTATATTCTGTTGTTATGGCGTTCACAAAAGCGCTTGGGCTGATATTGTTGCCACTTTACACAAATGTTAAATTTATTTCCACAGCAGAATACGGAGAATACAGCCTTTTATCTCAATTTATAACAATGGCAACTTTTTTTGTCAGCTTGTCTTTGAATAACGCAGCAATCAGATTTTATACTGACTTTAAAGAAGACAGAGAAAAAGTGAAAAAGTTTTTTGGAACGATAATGACGTTTATTTCTCTTTTGAGTTTAGGCGTGTTAATAATTTTTATTGTTTTCCAAAAACCGTTGCTTAACCTTTTGTTTACGGGAATACCGTTCTTCCCGAACGTATTTATAACTTTAATTGCATTGATTTTTTATACCATATACACTATGTATCAAGGATTTTTGCAATCGATGATGGAAGGAAGCAGATATTCGAGAAACGGTATGTTGTTCGTTTTGCTACATGCTGCATTGAATGTGTTGTTCCTTGTTGGTTTCAGAAATGTAAAAATAGGCAGTTATGAACTTGGTGGCTTGAATGGAATGGTGCTCTCGTTAACAATTTCCTATGGCGTGTTTGCGATATACGGAGTTTATGATTTGCTCAGAAAAAAACTCATGGTAATTTGTATTGACAAAAAAATGCTTTCAATGTCAATAAAATATTCATTGCCGCTTGTACCCCATTCAATGGCGAACACAATGGCAGCATATATTCCGAAAGTTTTTCTCAACAAAGTCGACAAAGTTGCACAGGTGGCGGGAGCGATGGCAACTGCAATTCATTCTGTTGCCATGCAATTCAGTTCAACGATAGACGTTGTACAGAATGCAATCAACACCGCCCAGAGACCGTGGTTCAACGAAAAAATGGGACAGGGTGAAAAAGGAAAAAAAGAAATTATAGATTTTACTATGGTTTCAATGAGACTGACAATTATAGTTTGTCTTGGAGTCGGTCTGTTCTCGCAGGAAATAGTTCTTATTATAGCAAGAAGCTCTGCTTATTATGAAGCGTGGAAAATTATTCCTTTTTTTGCAATAACTCACGCTGTAAAAAGTATTTATTACAACCAGGCACTTGCTGTTATGTATGATCTTAACGCAAACAAGAAAATGTTTTTGTGCTCAGGTTCAGGAACATTGCTTAATTTTGTTTTAACAGGAACATTAGTCTGGTGGGTATTTGATTTAGGAATCTGGGGTACTGCAATATCATTACTCGTTTCAAGAATTTTGTCTGCATCATTGATGATGATGCTGTGCAGAAAAAATAAAATCATTATGTTCCCATTAAAAGAAATGATAATGTGCGTTGTTCTTTGTGCCATAACATGCGTAGTAGGAATAGTTCCGATAAATTGGTATGTTAAATCAACAACAGGAGATCAGATAACACTGTTTTCATTACAATGCTTTATAAACTTTGGATATAAGTTTATTGTGTTTGCTCTCGGCTCATTTGCAATTGTCGGCAAACAAAGAAAAGAATTTGTTGATTTTACAAAATCATTATTGAAAAAGAAAAGAAAAAAGTAAAGGAATGATATTCTATGAGCAAAAGAAAGTTGACAATTGAAGAGATACATAAGCTTGAAACAGCTTTGATTGATGTGACTCATAAAATATGCAAAGAACACAATATTAAATATAGTTTGATTTGCGGAAGCGTACTTGGTGCAGTCAGACACGGCGGACCGATTCCGTGGGACACTGATGCAGACCTTGAAGTGCCGTACGATATATTCGATGAATTCTGTGAAATTCTTATCAAAGAAATGCCTGAATGGTGTGAACTTGACGGATATAAAAACCAGCCAAACTATCATCGTTTTTTCCCGAGAATTTGTGTCAGAAATGTTGATTCTGCAATTTTGCATGTCGATATTTTTCCACAGGTCGGAATTCCCGATACATATGAAGAACAATTGAAATACAGCAAAAAATCCGACAGACTTAAAAAGATTTATTATTATAAATCAATTGCAGTCGGAACTCATCCTTACAAATCAAGAAACAAATTAATACAGTTTGTTAAAAGCGTAATCCGTGTAATGATGAAAATAGTTCTTCTGCCGTTAAGTCTTGAAAGAGTTTATAAAATTTCAGAAAAACATTTCACCAAATACAAATATAAAGATTCAAAGTATGTTATGAATCCGGCCGGTCATTACGGAATGAAAAATGTTCTTGACAAGCAATATTTTGAAGATCTGATTGAAGTTGATTATGACGGAATCAAAGTTAATATTCCGAGAGATTATGAGACATACCTCACTCATTATTACAAAGATTGGCATACTCCTATTTCAGTTGAACAACAACAAAAAGATCTGGATGTAGAAGTCTGGGTTGACGAAGATTTTGATATCTCAGAATTTTGCAAATAATTCCGGAGGGATTACTATGAAAAA
>JAFOEP010000178.1 GCA_017380115.1 Clostridia bacterium
ACCGTCGCCGACAACTGCGTGTTTTTTAATTTCCATCATCGCATCATTTGCGCAAAGAACAGAATAAATATCATTACACTGTTCCCGGTTGTTTTCCCAGAATTCCCTGATATCTTCGTCAATTTCTCTGATTTGCTCTTCAATTATTTCAATATCTTTTTTCAGGTTTTCAATTATTTCTGACGGCGTGCCTGCAGCTCCCGGCATTTCAACCGTTTCAAAGTGCAGACTTGCAAACAATCTGTCCGTTTCCTTTGATTTTTCTACCGGGGTGAAATATGCTCCCCAGACACTTGTGTTGTCCTCACTGCTGGGCAAAAACAGATAATACGGATTGTTCGATATGTCATCAGAATTATGTGACTCTCTTTCACCGGCAATCGTAAGCTTCGTATAACTTTCTTTCGGCAAGCGTCCAAACCTTACGTTGATAAATTCACATTCTCTGATTCGGTCCATATCGGCATCAAGGCCTATAAAGTTTGAAAAAACAGATATTCCCGTTTCGCATTTCATCTTTTGGTCTGACAAGTCTTTTTTGATGTTTACGAATTTACTTACTTTTTCGTCAAACTCATTTATTTTTTCGGTAAATTCGGAATCTATCAATTTCATTTCGCTGATATTGTTTTCTTCAAGTTCAATTTCAGCAAGACTTGCAAGTTCACGGATATGAGCCATCAGAGGTTTATATGTGTTTTCTTCGTTATAGCTCTTGAATCCCATTGACTCGGAAATATAAAGATTTGCGTTTTCAACATGGAACTGACCGTTGACGCAACATTTCCATATCAATTCGTCAAGCTGTTCAATTTTTCCTCTGCAAAACGCAAGATTCATTTTTTCAATAGCCACGACATCAACCTCCTTTTTTCAAGTTCTGATAACCGATAAGATTTTTTTCGATATCGGCTTCGGGAATCTGATATTTGATTCCCTGAATTATATTTGTAATATTTTTTATTTCAATTTCTGCAAGGAAATTGCAACATACCATAACAACATTCGGCGCAGTTGAATAAATTGCTTTGTGCGACATTTCATTGTGTTTGTATTGAAGTGTCCAATCTTCAAACCTCTCAAAATTTCTGCAATTTAATTTTTTGCCGTAAACGGTTTTGTCTATTATCTCATACATTTCGTTCACGTTTTCAGCAGATATCATTGCTTCAATTTGTTTTCTGTCAAGCGCCGTAACCTTAACGTCAAAATCGTATTCTTTAATTTTCTGTGCTGACATATTGAAATATTTTTTCAATCTGAAAATGTTTGAAATGAATTTTAAATCCGCATTCATTCTGAACAATCCGATGACTTCTTCAAACTCTTTTTTGCTCAGTTTTTTCTTTGCGATTTCATAAGTTTTTTTATACATAAAATCGTTCAATGCGTTTTCAATTTTTATCATATCAATTTTTTCATTTTTAAACTTTTCAAGAATTGATTGATATGGAGTATGACTGAGTTCATTCAACACCTGTTCAAAATTTTCCGTTTTAGCAAGCTTCATCATATCAACACTCGTGATTTTGTCAAGAAAAACAGGCAACGAAATCAGAAAGTCATATTTGTTGGGAGTTTCCATATGTCTCAGGC
This sequence comes from Clostridia bacterium, assembly GCA_017380115.1. Classification (GTDB taxonomy): domain Bacteria; phylum Bacillota; class Clostridia; order Oscillospirales; family Acutalibacteraceae; genus SIG575. The sequence goes on from JAFOEP010000178.1 coordinate 1,597, forward strand.
AACTCAATATTGCCGTTATATCGTTTTTTATCACAATATACTGATACAATTCATTTCCAAGAATTTTTGAAAAATGGCACAACGACAAAAGCCTGTTCAACAAACATCTTTTAAGCAGACTTTCAATCATCATTCGATTGATTTTTGCAGAAGTGACATCGGAAAAAACTTCGGAATAATGAGTTTTCGTTGCAAGATAGTTTGCTGCTTCTGCAATCGACGAACATCCGAGCAATTCTTTATAATTCCGGTCAGTCAGACGTTTTGCATAAATTGCTCTCGATTTTGTAAGTATCGCATTTTCCGAAAAAGACATTCCCGTCACTCCTTTCTTTTTTTGTCTGGTTTTCAGTTTGTTATTACATTTTTATAAATAGTATCTATCCATTCCTGAGCTTTTTCTTCGTATATTCTTTCAAGCCTTTCGCAAATCTTATCATTTTCTTCGTTGTTGATTTTTTCAAGCTCGTGCAGAATCTTTTCCTGCTCTTTTTTTATATTCTCAACTTTTTCTTCTACTTTTTTATCGGTTTCGATTTTCATAGATTGAACTTTGCTGTCAATTTCTTCCATAGTCTTCTTTGCAAAGCTTTTTGCTTTGTCAATTCTGCTTCTTGCGACAGCGTCGGTTTTCAGGATTTTCTCGATTCTTTTATCCATATAAAATCAACCCCCTATTCAAAATTATATTATATCACAATAACAATAAACTTCAATAGTAATTTATTAAATTGCTCTTTCAGAAAAAATTAAAAATTAGTTATTTTTGCACAAATTCTATCTGACAAAATACAACAAGAAAATTAAAATTTTCTAACATTTCTGTTTCCTATTGTGATATTTAAAAAAAGTTGATATAATGTATGTAATGGTGTGTGTTTTCAAAATATATGATACATCATAAAGGTGAAAAAATGGGTAAACTTGACAGGCTTTTCAAGAGGTCATATTACCTCAACGAAAAAGACGATACAGAATATTTTGACTATGTTCGTGATTTTTGTTATACTGACGAATTTGCGTCAATGGAAAAAAATATTCAGCACGGAGATATTTCAGTTGTGCAGCATATTTACAGCGTTTCTTATATCTCTTACCGTCTTGGTAAAAAATTAAAATTTGACAAAAAGGCTGTCACGAGAGGTGCTTTTCTTCACGATTTATTCTATTATGATTGGCACTGCCCTGACCCTTCGCACAGACTCCACGGTTATCATCACCCTACAACTGCACTCAGAAATGCACGGATTCTGAGCAAAAAAGTCGGCACATCTCTTTCTGAGGTAGAAGAAAACATTATCCACAGACATATGTTTCCGTTGACGATAATTCCACCAAAGTATAAAGAGTCAATTCTCGTTTGTTTTGTGGACAAATACGTTGCAATAAAGGAAATTTTTATTTCTTCTTTCCCGAAAACAAAAGAAAGATTTTTTTCTGATGTTAATAAACACAAATAAAACAAAGGATGATTAAAATGAATTATGAGATTTTAGATTATATATTCTTTTTCTATTTATACTCCATCGGTGGATGGGTTGGAGAAAGCATATACTGTTCTGTTTCTGACAGAAAACTGACAAACAGAGGCTTTTTGACAGGCCCTATGTGTCCCATTTACGGAACGGGCGCACTTGCCATGCTGTTATCGCTTGGCTGGATAAGACCGTTTTTCAATTCGATTTTTAATTCTTTCTTCGGAGAAATTATTTCGTTTTTCCTTGTCGTTATTCTCGGTACGCTCGTTTGCGACATCGTCGAATATCTCACAAGCTATATTATGGAAAAACTGTTCCACGCAAGATGGTGGGATTACAGCCACAGAAAGTTCAATCTTCACGGCAGAATCTGCCTTCATCATTCAGTTTTCTGGGCAATCGGTGCCGTCGCTTTCATTTATATCCTCGACCCATTTATCGGAAGAAATATTTTAAAACTTTTTTCTGATAAGGTTTTGATTAACACTCTGGTTGTTGTTACAATTATTTTCATAATAGATCTGATTCATGCAATATTCTGTGCAATGCCGGTCAGAAAAATAATGGACAAGCTTCGTTATTTCTCAAAAAATATCAAAGGTCTTCCCGACACATTTTCTGACAATTGGAAAGAACTGAATGACAAATTCAATTCGTGGAAAAAAGAACTCAAAGCTCAGATTTTTTCTGACAAGAAAAAATACAAAAAAGTTATGAAGCTTTATCGTCATTTCAAAAACAACAAATATTTTTATGACCATAACAAGCAAATGTTTGAAGATGTTGAGAAAAAATTTGAAGAACTTCAGCATCAGATTGATGACAACGAAAAAAATTAAAGGGGCTTAAATATGCAACAAACTCTGATTAGTCTTGCTGTCGCTCTTTTCGGCGGACTTCTTATGTCAAGATTAGCAAAAAAATTCGGTTTTCCTGCCGTAACAGGATATCTTGTGGCCGGTCTTATTCTCGGACCTTTCTGTATTGGGAATATAGGCATTTCAGGTTTTGGTTTCACTTCTCTTGAAAATGTCGAGTCTTTTAAAATTATATCTCAGTTTGCCCTGGGTATAATCGCTTTTACAATCGGAAACGAATTCAGATTAAAAGATTTAAAAGCAATGGGAAAACAGGCAATCATTGTCGGAATTTTAGAAGGTGTCGGCACTACGATTATTGTTGACATTTCTTTAATCGTTTTCCATTTTATCCGTCCTGATATTATGAGCTTCAGCTCGGCTCTGACTCTGGGTGCAATTGCAGCAGCAACAGCACCGGCAGCAACAATGATGGTTGTTCGTCAATATAAATCAGAGGGACCTCTGACAAAACTTTTGTTGTTGGTTGTTGCGATTGATGACGCAGTGGGTCTTGTTTTATTTGCAATTTCATACGGAATTGCAAACGCTCTTGAATCGGGCACAGTCAGCATTATCGGAATCATAGTTGAACCTTTGATTGAACTTGTTTTGTCTTTGTTGCTTGGTGCCACAACCGGTCTTGTCTTCACATTCCTTGAAAGATATTTTCATTCAAGAAGCAAACGTCTCTCTCTTGCAGTTGCTACCGTTTTTGTGACTGTCGGCCTGTCTTTGATTCAGTTTAAAATTGGCCCTGTCAATTGTTCGTTCAGCCTTTTGCTCACTTGTATGATTTCCGGAACATTCTTTTGCAATATATGCGAAGCGTCCGAAGAACTTATGGATAGATTTGAACGATGGTCTGAGCCCGTAAAAATTTTGTTTTTCGTGCTTTCGGGAGCAGAGCTTAATCTGAAAATTCTAAGCAACCCGACAGTGTTGCTTGTCGGTCTCGTTTACATAATTATGAGGTCATTCGGAAAAGTCAGTTCTTCAACTCTCGGCTGTGCAATCACAAAATGTAACCAAAATATTACAAAGCATTTTGGTATGACGCTCATTCCTCAGGCCGGTGTTGCGCTTGGAATGGCACTGACTGCGTCAAACCTTGAAGGCGGAAGTATGATCCGAAACGTTGTTTTGTTTGGCGTTCTTATATATGAACTTGTCGGACCTGCCCTCACAAAACGCAGTCTTATGTCTGCCGGTGAAATTAAAAAGGACGGCAAGAAAAGTGCCCGTCAGATTAACGTTCCGAAAGAGCCGAAACTCCTTCATTAATCTATGCTTTGTTAATAAAATACTTTCAGCAAAAATAAAACTGACTACGGCGTGTTAACGCCGTAGTCAGTTTTTTTATTTTATTTTTTCAATTTTGTTTCCTTTAACTACATACGCATTTTCTGCAATTTCAATGAGAGGAAAATCGTTCTTAGGAGAATCTGTGTAAAACGACTCAATTTTTCCGTCAGGATAATTTTCAAAAAATGCCTTGATTTTATTTTCTCTGAGACAGATTCTTGTTATTTTGCCGACATCAGTGTCTACTGTTGTTCCGATATAATTTTTAACTCCCATTCTTTTGCAGACTTCCTCCATAAAAATTTCAGGAGTAGCAGTCAGAATCAAATCGTCAGGGCGTTGTTGAACAGAATAAAAACCTTTGATTTTTTGCATATGTCTGTCCCAGAATTCAACCGTGTCAGTCAGAAGATAAGATTTTTTCTGAAAATAATTTTCAATTTTGGGAGCATATTTTTCAATCGCTTTTTCTATTGTTATTTTGCCTCTTTTATATTTTGCAAAAGCATAAAGTACAACAGGTGCAAGTTTCAGCAAAGACAAATCCTTTTTCAAAAGATAAAAAAACATATCCTTGCAACTTTCACCGTCGTAGATGGTGTTGTCAAAATCATAAACGTTCATGGTAAAGTTCTCCCTGCCTGTGCAAATATAAATCAATTTTATATGACTGACTATATTTTGTCAATCTCTTTTTGTTCTTACTATTAATATATGCCGTTTTTGCGAATAAATTTAAGGGCTGTTTATTTTTCGTTGTTCAATAGCTCCCGGACTGTTTATTTTCCGTCGCTCACCCTCTCAGGGTTCGTAGCCCCATGCTTTCTTCTTTTTTCAATAAAAAAAGAGACTGCCAATCAGCAGTCTCTTTTCTGGCGCGCTGCAAGGGATTCGAACCCCTGACCTTTTGGTTCGTAGCCAAACACTCTATCCAACTGAGCTAGCAGCGCATATTAGTTTTTTCGTGCTTTAATATATTACCACACTTTATTTTAAAATGCAAGTACTTTTTTAAAGTTTTTATAAAGTATTCTCACAGCCTCAGAAATGAAGCTGTGAGTTGAATTATCAAACTGCTGTAATTTCTGCAACAACAGGATAATGGTCTGAAATAAATTTATCTCCGTTCATATCCTTGACAACCCGATATTTTAACGCTTTGAAATTGTCGTTAACAAATACGTAATCTATAATTCCTGCTTCCGTACCGCCAAAATCATTGAAGGTATTTTCGTCCACCGTATCTTCACAAGAATATTTCGTGTCTCTCAAAACATCACTGTTTACAATAATATTATAAAGATTTTCACCTTCACGCAAGTTAAAGTCACCCGTAACAACGATCGGGATATTCTTCAAATCTTTAATTTTATCAATTATAAGTCTGACGCTTTCTTTTCTTGCAATCTTTCCTTTATGGTCTGTGTGAGTGTTGAGATGGATTAACTGCTTGTCAGTTTTTCGGTCTTTAAGAATTACCCATGAACAAATTCTTTTGAACTCACCGTCCCAGCCCTTTGACACTTCATTAGGAGTTTCGGAAAGCCAGAAGTGACCACTGCTTTTAATCAGGAATCGTTCTTTTTTGTAGAATATTGATACAAATTCACCCGACGATTTTCCGTCTTCTCTGCCTACACCGACGCAACCATATTTATCAAATTCTTTTTTCAGAACCTGCATCCATTCGGGAGTTGCTTCCTGCACCCCGAACAAATCAGGGCTTTCTTTTTTTATTAATTCGACAACGTGAGGAGCTCGGTTCTGCCATTCATATTCTTCGTTTCCGAAACAAAGAATATTGTAGGTCATAACTTTTATGCTATTTTCTCTTTCTTCGTCTGTTATTTTATTTTTGTTGCTGCCGCACATATCGTTGACATCTTTACCTTCTACAACATTAATTACAGTTTTCAAAAGTATCTTTGCGTCAAGTGCGAGGCTATAATTTTCAACATAATATTTGTCGTACAATGCTTTTTGCTCGTCGCTGATATTATCTCTGCCGTTAACTTGCGCCCAGCCGGTTATTCCGGGTTTTACAGAAAAAACATTATACTCATCACGAAGTTTTCTGATTTTTTTCTCCTTTGGAATAAGCGGTCTCGGACCGACAAAACTCATATCACCTTTGAGAACATTGAAAAACTGTGGCAATTCGTCAATGCTGTATTTTCTTAAAATTCTTCCGACCTTTGTCAAAGAACTTTCAATATCCTTTAACTTTGCAGTAGCACTTTCTTTTGTGCCGTTTTTCATTGTTCTGAATTTATAAATGTTAAATATTTCGTTGTTATATCCTACTCTTTTCTGATAGAACATTACAGGTTTTCCGTCAAAGATAAGAATAGAAAGAGAAACTATCAACATAATTGGTGATAGCAAGATTATAAAAAGTATACTGAAAAAAACATCTAAAAATCTTTTCACTTCCGTCATCTCCTCTTTCAGAGAATTTACCTCTTTTTCCACTCAAAGCTATCTTTAATTAAAATCGCTCTTGCAGGAGCCGCTTCAAGACCATTTGCTTTCATCGGCAAGGCAATTAAAAAATAATTTCCTTCACTGACCTCTGACAAATCAAGTCCTTCAAGAACACCGATTTTATTGTTGAAAAATGCTTTATGAACAGCTATCTGGCAATTCTGTGTTCCCACTGCTTTTGCATCTGTTCCAATCAGGGTATAACCAAGATTTATCGCCGCATAAGCTCCGTGGTCAAAAAACGATGCATTACCGTTGCCTTTAACAAGTATCCTTTTGCATCCTCTCGGAAAGTTGTTTTCCACATATTCCCCGGTAATCGGTCCCTCCGGAACTTTAATCACTCTGCACGGCCCGATAAACGCTGCACAATCAATTTCGTCAATTGTCATTCCATCTTCAATGAAATGAGACGGTGCATCAATGTGCGTTCCGCAATGAGAATTTGTGTAAAACGCACTGATATTACATTCATCACCTTTTAAAATACTTTTCAAAAAACAACTTTTAGGTTCTCTCTCTGAGTCCTGATTCTCCGAATCAAAAATCCCGCGTGTAATATCAATGATTTCCATTGTGTTCACATCCAATCAAATATTCTGAAGAGATTCTGCTTTAAGATATGCGTTTATAAATCCGTCAATATCGCCATCCATAACGGCATTTATATTTCCCATTTCAAAGTTCGTTCTATGGTCTTTTGCAAGAGTATACGGCATAAAAACATAAGAACGAATCTGGCTTCCCCAGGCTATCTCTTTCTGATTGCCTTTAATATCCTCAATTTTTTCAAGATGTTCACGTTCCTTAATTTCAATGAGCTTTGACTTCAACATTCTCATCGCAACTTCACGATTCTGATGCTGACTTCTCTCAACCTGAGAAGCAACAACAATACCTGTCGGAATATGAGTCAATCTTACGGCTGATGAAGTTTTGTTAACTTTCTGACCGCCTGCACCACTTGCGCGATAAACGTCCATTTTAATGTCTTCCGGACTGATTTCCACTTCAATTGTGTCGTCAATTTCCGGCATAACTTTTTATCTGGTTAATAGCCAGGTA
>JAFOEP010000179.1 GCA_017380115.1 Clostridia bacterium
ATAGAATCTGGCTTTACTACGATTTTTATACAGTTGAAAAGGACAATGGATTTTTACAATTTGCCAACGACTTAAAACATAATGACGGAATTGAAAGATATTATGTTTTAACACACGAATATGAAAATCTTGATGATGTGTTTACTCCTGAACAGCAGAAACATCTTGTAAAATTCGGTTCACCTGAACACAGACTGCTTTTTGTTTGTGCAGAGAGAATTTTTACGGCATACTATGGTCTGGCACCTGTAAATCCGTTTGATACTCCGAAAATGAAGTATCAGTATGAAGATCTTATCAGATTCAAAACGATTTATCTTCAACATGGTGTACTCCATGCATCGTTAAGACTTCAGAATTCCGAAGAGCGTAGTCAGGCTGAAGGTATTATCGTCTCTTCACCATTTGAAGTTGAAAACTATATGAAAAATTATGCATATCAGAAAGACGACCTCATTACAACGGGAATGGCAAGATATGATTATATTGACAAAACAAAAAGCCCGAAAAACAGGATTTTGTTTGCTCCGTCATGGCGAAAATATCTTACAACTGAAATTAAGGCGTCAAACTGGGATGTAAACATAGAAAAAATCAAGAAATCCGATTATTATAATAACTTTATGGAATTTCTTTCAAACAAAAATTTACACAAATGCCTTGAAGAAAATGATATTTATCTTGATATCAAACTTCATCCTATCATCACGGGCGTTAAGGGTATGTTTGAAATAGACTGCGAGAATATAAATGTTGTCAACGGTGACGTTGATGTGTCAGATTACAAAGCATTTGTAACTGACTTCTCATCATTTGTTTTTGATTTTGCTTATCTTGAAAGACCTATAATGTATTTTGTGCCTGATTATCCTCAGTTCAAATCAGGTATGAACCATTATCGTGACCTTGATTTACCGTTTGAAGATGCATTTGGCAAAATGTTTACTCAGGCAGATGAAGCAGCTGATTGCCTTTGCCAGATTATCAACAATAAATTTATTCCTGAAGAAATTTATGCAGAGCGTATGAAAAAGTTCTACTTTGATTTTGACGGAAATTGCGCAGAAAATCTTTATCAGTATATAAAAAAATCAGACAAACTTGAAGAAAATCAATAAAAGAATTTTTTATAATATAGGAGGAGATTCATTATGAAATGCAAAAAAATCATATCGGTCATTCTTGCTGTGTGTGTGGTTTTCAGTTGCTTCGCAGGACTTGAAATAGTGTCTTCAGCTGCACAAATCCTTGGAGAACAGACCTATACAAAAAGCATAATAGGACCTAATCAACATTGCGCTATTGATTTCAAACTTAAAAAAGCAAACATTGTTTCAGATGATACTGTCACATATATCGTTGACAGATATTATCACACTGATATGAGTTCTTATGGAAATATCTATAGCGTTAATTTTATTGTTAAAGCTTTGGCGGCATCTTCCGAAATTAAATGCGATGGATTCACTGTTTCAGATAAAGCATACAGAAATGCTGAAAAATATTCAGATACAACAGAAAATCTTTTTCTGAGTGCTGAAACAAGCGGAAATCTGATTGGTGAAGTTCCTGCTGCA
>JAFOEP010000180.1 GCA_017380115.1 Clostridia bacterium
AGCGCGTTTTCGAAGGCGACCTTCTCATTTACAGACCATTCGAGGTAGAACCACGGGTCTTTCTGTGTTCTAAGACGGTCAATAACTTCAGATGACGGAGTACCGGGATAGCCGGTCTTTCGAAGAAGTTGATCAGAAACTTCAGGGTATTATGAAAGATATTTACAAAAACGTTGCCGAAGCATGTGCAAAATACGGTATGGAAGACAACCTTGTTGCAGGTGCAAACATTGCTGGTTTCCTCAAAGTTGCTAACGCAATGATGGCTCAGGGTATTGTTTAATTCTCAACAAAATTATAATTGCCAACGCTAACTTATGCGTTGGCATTTTTTGTGTATAAATTATCCCGTCAACTGTATTTGTTGACGGGACTTATTATTTTAATATATCGGATATTTCTGGCAAAGTTCAATAACTTCTTTTGTTATTCTATCTTTGCTGTTTTCAAAATCAGTTGTAACTTCGTAAATCCAGTTTGCAATTTTATGCATTTCTTCAACGCCAAAGCCTCTTGTTGTAACTGCAGGTGTACCAAGTCTTAAACCACTTGTTGTAAAGGTTCCATTCGGGTCATTTGGAATTGAGTTTTTATTTGCAGTGATATGAACTTCATCAAGTTTCTTTTCAAGTTCTTTACCTGTAATATCAAACGGACGCAAGTCAACAAGCATAAGATGATTGTCTGTGCCGTTAGAAACTATCTTGAAACCTTTTTCAATCAAATCCTGAGCCAATACATTTGCGTTTTCAATTATGTTTTTCTGATATGTTTTGAATTCATCTGTAAGTGCTTCACCAAATGCAACAGCTTTACCTGCGATTGTGTGCATCAATGGACCACCCTGGATTCCTGGGAACACTGCTTTATCTATTGCTTTTGCATGTTCTTCTTTGCAAAGAATGAGACCACCTCTCGGACCTCTGAGAGTTTTATGAGTTGTTGTTGTCACAACATCTGCATATGGTACAGGTGACGGATGAAGCCCTGCAGCAACAAGTCCTGCAATATGTGCAATATCTGCCATAAGATATGCGCCAACCTCGTCTGCTATTTCCCTGCATTTTTTAAAGTCAATTGTTCTTGAATATGCACTTGCACCCATAAGAATCAATTTTGGTTTGTTTTCAAGAGCTAATCTTCTGATTTCATCATAGTCAATAGTCTGATTTTCGTCGCTTACACCGTATGAGACAATGTTAAAATATTTACCTGAAATATTGTATGGTGCGCCGTGAGACAAATGTCCGCCATGTGCAAGACTCATACTCAGAACTGTATCGCCAGGTTGAAGCAATGCATAAAATACTGCAAGGTTTGCGTTTGAACCACTATGTGGTTGTACGTTTGCGTGTTCAGCTGAGAAAAGCTTCTTTGCTCTTTCAATAGCTATACTTTCAACAACGTCAACGTGTTCGCATCCTCCGTAATATCTTTTTCCCGGATATCCTTCTGCATATTTATTTGTCAAGAAGTTTCCCATTACACTTAAAACATTCTCTGATACAATATTTTCTGATGCAATAAGTTCAATGTTATTCTTCTGTCGATTTAATTCAGCCGAACAAGCATCATAAATTTCTCTGTCAATGTCTTTGATCATTTCTAAATTTCCCATAACATCCTCCGGTTTTTAACTTTTATATTTTAATTTTGTTTTCTTACGATCTCATATTCGTCATCTCTTTGATAATAAGGACAATTATAATTGCTTGTGGTCAGAAATCTCATCATTTCGTCTTCATCAAGATTGACTTCACAAATATAACAGTCAAAATCTTCATCATATACATAATTTCTACATTCTTCGCACATAGTCATTATTATCGCCTCATTTATATCATATCACTTATGATAAAGTTTCTTGGTCTGATACTGTGGCTCGCAAGTTATATTAATTCCAAATTTCTTAAACAAATTTTCATCTCTTGAAGCCAGGATAACAGTTGCGTGTGCTTCCATTCCACGAAGCTTTGGTATTTGTTCCAAAGCTTTTTGTGCAAGTGGATTTGATGCCGCTGAAACAGAAAGAGCTATAAGCACTTCATCAATATGCAATCTTGGATTATGATTGCCCATATATTCAACTTTAAGATGTTGAACAGGCTCGATTACGGATGGGTCAATAAGATGAATATCATCACTGATACCTGCAAGTTTTTTCAATGCGTTGAGCATAGCAGATGCACTTGCTCCCATCAGAAGTGAAGTTTTTCCTGTCACAAGCTCGTTTTCACCAATTTCTATTGCAACAGCAGGTCCGTGTGTTTTCTCTGATTTTTCAATCGCAGCTTTTATCACAGGACGTTCATTGAGATTAATTCCCGATTGTTTCATAATCAGTTTAATTTTATTGACATTTTCAACGTTTCCAATGCCTTTTTTGACCGAACATCTTTCATTGAAATATCTTCTGATTATTTCTTGTTTTGATGCCTGACAGCATACATCATCATCAATTATACAATTTCCCGCCATATTAACGCCCATATCTGTCGGTGATTTATAAGGACATTCTCCGAAAATCTGTTCAAATATTGCCGAAAGTACAGGGTATATTTCTACATCTCGGTTATAATTTACAGTTGTTTCGCCATAATATTCAAGATGAAACGGGTCTATCATATTTATATCGTTCAAGTCAGCAGTTGCAGCCTCATAAGCAAGGTTTACAGGATGCTTCAATGGCAAATTCCATACAGGAAATGTTTCAAACTTGGCATATCCAGCATTAACTCCCCTTTTATGTTCGTGGTAAAGTTGAGACAGGCATGTTGCCATTTTACCGCTTCCGGGACCAGGTGCTGTCATAACAACAAGTGAACGTGAAGTCTGAATATAATCGTTCTTTCCAAAACCTTCTTCACTTACTATTTTATCAATATCCGAAGGATACCCTTCAATCGGATAATGACGATAAACTTTAATCCCGAGCGTTTCAAGTCTTTTACAAAATGCATCGGCAGCAGGTTGAGAACGATAACGCGTCATTACAACGCTTCCAACCATCATATCAATACTTCTGAACGCATCAATCAATCTTAACACATCAAGATCGTATGTTATTCCGAGGTCTCCACGTACTTTATTTTTTTCAATGTCTGCTGCATTTATGACTATCACTATTTCAGCCTGGTCTTTAAGCTGCATAAGCATTCTGACCTTGCTGTCGGGTTCAAACCCCGGCAACACTCTTGAAGCATGATAATCGTCAAAAAGTTTTCCGCCAAATTCAAGATACAGTTTTCCGCCAAATTGGTTTATCCTCTCTTTTATATGTTCAGATTGCATCTTAACATATTTGTCATTATCAAAACCTATTTTCTTCAACTTCCACACCTCTATCTATTAAAAAAACTTGATTTCTTATTATACCACATATAATTTGTTTTTACAATAACTTACATATAAAAAATCATCATATTCTCACATAAAATGTTTTTTCACACTTTTGAGAGAATATGATAATTATTTTTTGTATTATGTATCCGGAAATTCCTGTTTTTTAATCCCAAACATCATCCTCAAAATTCCGCCTAACAATTTAGGACTTCTGAAAACAACTATTTTCATTTTGCCTACCTCCGTCAGCATCTGCATAATATAAGCCCGGTGATTATGATTGTGATGGCAATTACACAAACAATAAAAGACGAAGGAAAACAACTTTCAAGCAGTATTCCAAGTCCAAATGCAAGAATGACATATCCAAAGGGATTATTATGTCTGTATCTCATGTTATCACATCCAATCTATCGGCTATTCTCATTATATTCCGATCGAAAAGATGTGTGAAAATTTTATTTTGATTCTATAACCAACATAATTCCCGACTGTTTTTTTATCACTATATCCTTCTCTTCTTCAAACGAGTTACTAATACACAATGAATCGTCAGATTTTAAATTATAATCAGAAAGATTATATTTTGCATCTGAAATATTAAGTTTTTTTATTTCATCATCAAAAGCAAAAAAAGATATATTCTTAAACCCTGAATATTTTATTACTTTTTCATTTTCCTCAATCAGATATATTTTATTGTTTTCATCTTGTAAAACGGCATTGCATCCATTTTTCAATATATTTTTCAACAACAAAACATTTGAATAAGAGTGGTCAAATCTGCCACCCAGGCATCCCAACATCAAAAAGTTTTTATATCCTTTTTTTATATATTCATTGACACAATAAAACGTATCAGTCACGTCTTTTTCAACGGGAAGAACAATCTTATTTTCTGTTTCAGGCTGTTTGGATGAGTCAAAGTCTCCTATCACGCAATCAACTTTTAATCCCATATTTTTTGCGTGAATATATCCTGCATCAGCACAAACTATAACATCATCACCATTTATCAGTTTCTTTATTGCATTGTAATCTTCAATCTTTCCCGCAGAAATTATTACGCACCTATCCATTGATCTCCCATTCCTTCAAATTTTTCACTTCATTATACATTGCAACATAATTGTCGTGTCTTGACTTTGAAATTTTACCTTCTGCTACCGCCTCAATAATTCTGCATCCTTTATCAACAGTATGAGAACAGGTTGTAAATTTGCAATCTCCAAGATATTCAGCAAACTCAGGAAAACATTCAGGAAGTTCATCTTTCATTATAACTTCACTTTTTTCGATATCAACAGATGAAAAACCGGGAGTGTCAGCAATATAGCCATCTTTAACCTTCAAAAGTTCAACGTGACGTGTTGTGTGTTTGCCTCTGCCAAGTTTATTGCTGATTGACGACGTTTCTAAATTAAGGTTTGGAAATATTTTATTCAGCAGAGTTGATTTCCCTACTCCTGAGTTTCCACAAAACGCACTTATATTACCGTAAAAACTTTCTTTAAGCCTTTCAATTGATTCATCATCATCTGATATTACATAAACAGGAAAAGCTGTTTTTAGGTAAATTTCGTTGATTTCTTCAGCGCCTTCTTTGTCAGAAGATTCAGCGATTTCTTCTTCAGTTTCTTCTTCTGCTTCTTCTACTTTTTCTTCTTTAGCATCGTCTTCTTTTTCTTTTTCAACTTCGTCGTCAGCTTCTTTGTCACATTCACATTCTTTGTCGCCACATTTTTCACAGCCTTCTTTAACTGCATCATAACCGCCAACATTAAT
>JAFOEP010000181.1 GCA_017380115.1 Clostridia bacterium
AGAGAAAATGAGACTTTTAGATTATGTTAAGCACGGTTTAATAAAACTGTTGAGAAAATTTAATATAAACACACTCATTTTTGCCGTCGGTATTTTTATAATATTGATAATCACTTGCATTGGTCTTGTGAAAATATCTGCAACAGGAGGAATGGCAAAGGCTCAGAAAGAAGCTGAGATTGCTTATGAATCTGCTGTTCAATTAAAGGATAAGCAGAAGGATAAAGAAAAAAATACGACTCAGCCTCAGACGGAGAAGGAGCCTACTGTTTCAGTTATAACAAAAGACAGAGATCCTGAGAAGATAAACAAATATTACGGTGAATCGGTTTTTGTCGGGGACTCAGTAATGCTCGGATTCAGTGACTATTGTGAGTATAAAGGCGAAGGATTCCTTGGCGACCCATATTTCCTTGTTGCAGGAAGCTTTTCGCTTTATCATGCACTTTCAGATTCTTCGAATGCGATTTTACCGTTGTTCAGAGGCGAAAAGACAAAAATAGAGGACGCAGTTTCACAAATGAACGATGTCAAGAGAATATTTTTGTTTTTTGGAATCAATGATTTCAATATGACCTCAGAGGGAGCAAACGGGGTGTTCAAAAAATATGTTGAATTTATCAACAGAATACAAGAAAAAAGAAATGATATTGATATCAATATCATCAGCACAACGTATATTCTCAATGGCAAGGACCAGAAAAATCTTACAAACGAAAATATTTCATCTTTAAACAGAAAGATGAAAAATTATTGTGAAATAAACGGTTACGGATATATAAATATTGCCGATAAAGTCGGCGATGAAGACAGTGGCTTGAAGCCCGAATATTGCAGTGATAATTTCCTTCACGAAACAGCAGCTGCTTATGATATCTGGACAACGACTCTTGAAGAATTCGTGCCGTAAAAATAATTAAAAATAAAAGATAATATAAAGGTGAATTATGGTTTTTAGCGGTATTCCATTTTTGTTTTTCTTTTTCCCCGCATGTTTATTGTTATACTATATAGTACCTTTTAAGGCTAAAAATATCGTTTTGCTGATTTTTAGCCTTATTTTCTATTCATGGGGTGAACCGATTTATATTTTGTTGATGCTTTTCACGAGTTTTATAAACTATCTTACGGGAATACTCATCGACAAATATGAAAAGAAAACAATTCAAAAAACAATATTGATAATCTGTATAGTCATAAATCTCGGACTACTCGGATTTTTCAAGTATTCAAATTTCTTTATCGAACAGTTCAATAGTGTCACGAAAATAGGTGTAAACACACTAAATGTGGTTTTGCCTATTGGCATCAGCTTTTATACTTTCCAGAATTTAAGTTACAGCATTGACATTTACAGAAAAGATTATGAAGTTGAAAAAAGCTTTGTGACATATCTTGCTTATATCACAATGTTCCCGCAACTTATCGCAGGACCGATTGTAAGATTCAGTACAGTAAGAGACGAGCTTCATAAAAGGGAAATCAGTTTTGACAAAATAAGCAGAGGCGTTCAGCGATTTCTGATAGGACTTTTCAAGAAAGTTCTGATTGCAGATAATATAGGTAAACTCTGGGATGTTATTAAAACACAAGGACTTGATGAAGGCACAACAGTAGTAACGGCATGGCTCGGTGCGATTGCATTCACATTGCAACTTTATTTTGATTTCAGTGGTTATAGTGATATGGCAATAGGAATGGGCCATATGCTTGGCTTTACTTTTGACGAAAACTTCAACTATCCTCTTTCAGCAGTGTCAGTAACGGACTTCTGGAGAAGATGGCACATTTCTCTTTCAACATGGTTCAGAGATTATGTCTATATACCGCTTGGAGGAAACAGAAAGGGTAAGACAAGACAAATATTCAACCTGTTGATTGTCTGGACTCTTACGGGATTCTGGCACGGATCAGCATGGAACTTTATGTTCTGGGGATTCTACTATGGAGTGCTGTTGATTCTCGAAAAGAATGTATGGGGCAGATTCATTGAAAAAACACCAAAGATAATACAACATATTTATACATTGTTTATCGTAGTGTTTGGCTTTACAATATTTGTTTTTGATGACACAACACAACTGTTTGATTATATCAGATTGATGTTTGGTGTCACATCAACAGGCTTTGTAGATGGCTCAATATTGAACTACCTGGTAAATTACGGAATTATAATATTACTTGCATTCCTGTTTGCTATGCCGTTGTACAAAGTGATTGAAAACAAACTTTTCAATTCAGAAAACGAAAAAATCAGAAAAATATCATCTGCCGTAGGCGTGGTAGTGTTTGTCGGATTGTTTGTTGTTACGGTGTCATATATAGTCAATGCATCGTACAGTCCGTTTTTGTATTTCAGGTTTTGAGGTGCGGATATGAAAAGAAGAATAAGTTTGATAATAATAACAATAGTGTTTTTCTGTTCTATCGTATTAGCTCCGATAATGCTCATAGCAATGCCTAAGAAAGAATTTTCAGAAAACGAAAACAGAAAACTTGCAACGATGCCGGACTTCAGTTTTTCATCGTTTGCAGAAGGTGAATATACGAAAAAAATAGAATCATTTCTGATAGATCAATTTCCGTTCAGAGACTATTTTGTTTCGTTGAAATCGAAGCTTGAAATAATGCTCGGAAGAAAAGAAATAAACGATATTTATGTTTGTGAGAACGGTTATTTTATTGATGTGTATAAAAAGCCGAAGAACAATATAGATATGATAGAAGGAGTAAATGAACTTGCTTCATCTCTGAAAACAGCAAAGATACAACTGATGCTTGTACCGACAGCTGTCCGCGTTTATAAAGAATATCTTCCGAAAACGGCACAAAGCTATGACCAGATGAAAACGATAGAAGAGATTTGTTCATCTGTTAACGCTAAATGTATTGATGTGAGTGAAACGTTGTTTTCACACAAAGATGAAAAGCAGCTTTTCTATAAACTTGACCATCATTGGACAACGTATAGTGCGTATCTTGCATATTATGAGTTTTGCAGGAACAACGGTATTACACCGCTTGAAGAAAGTGAATTTGAAATAAAGGTTGCAACTGATTCGTTTAAGGGTACAACATATTCAAAAGTCAATGATTATTCTGTATCGGGTGACACGATAGAATATTATGAAAATCCCGACCTGGAAGTTGACGTTTATTATGATGATACAGACGAACACAGTTCAAGTATGTATGAATTCAGTTATCTTGAAAAGAAAGATAAATATTCGTTCTTTTTGAATAACCTTCACTCACTTCTTACGATTGAAAACAAGAACATTGACAGCGACAAGGAACTTGTTGTAGTCAAAGACAGTTATGCAAACTGTATGGTTCCGTTCCTTGCAAATCATTATAAGAAGATTTATGTCATTGACCCAAGAAATTATAATGATGTAATCAGTGATTTTGTAAACGCACATGAAAAGGTGACAGATGTTTTTGTTCTTTATAATGTGAGTACACTTGACACAGATGTTGGTGTGAAAAATATTTTTTAAAAATTTTAAAAAGGTATTGACAAATCATTTTTACAGTGATAAAATGAGAAAAAATATAAAGGCTGTGACGAAGACGGCGCTTTATATGTATTCAAAGAGAGTCGATGTTTGGTGAAAATCGATAGTACATATTCAGCAAAACCTATCACTTCTGAGCCGGAGGACCGAAATTTGATTTTAAAGTAGACTCCTCCCGTGATTGCTGCGTTAATGCATAGGAATTGTTGGATTCCAAGAGTGGTAACCGAAAGGTTGCAATTTGAGTGGTACCGCGGATGAATTTCACCCGTCTCAAGTTTTAAAAACTTGGGACGGTTTTTTTATTTCAAGGAGGGTAAAAAATGAATTATCAATCAGACAAATTGAAACAAATTGCAGAAAGAATTCATGCAATGCGTGAGATTTCCGGATTTTCAGTTGAAGAAATGGCTGATAAAACGGAAGTGACAGTGGAACAGTACGAACAGTATGAAAAAGGAATGATAGATTTTCCGTTCACATTCATTCATAAATGTTCACTTGCTTTCGGGATTGGTATTACAGATATTATTGAAGGACAAAGTGCCCATCTTCGTTCATATACAGTAACAAGAAAAGGAAATGGACGTGAAACAGCAAAAGAGGAAGGAATTGAAATTCAGAACCTTGCACCTCTTTTTGATAAAAAAATTGCTGAACCTTATTGGGTTAAATATGAATATGATAAAAGCTTACAGGATAAACCAATCACACTTGCAAAACATTCCGGTCAGGAATTTGACTTCATATTAAGCGGAAAATTAAAAGTTCAGATTGGTGATACTGTTGAATATCTCAGCGAGGGTGACAGCATTTATTATAATAGTTCAATTCCTCACGGAATGATTGCAGTTGACGGAGAAGATTGCCTTTTTGTTGCAATAATTCTTCCCGGTGAAGATGTGACTGAAACAGTTATCAGAGATACACTTTTCAAAACAAGTACAGATAAACTTAATATTATCAGCGAGAACTTTGTGGAAACCGAAGAAGATGAAAACGGATATCCTACAAAAATCGAATTTAAAAATGAGGATAAGTTCAATTTCGCATTTGATATTGTTGATGGTATAGCTAAAAAAGAACCTGATAAACTTGCAATGCTTCATATCTCAAACGACAAAACAGAACGTAGATTTACATTCAATGATATGAAACGTGCATCAAACCAATGTGCTAACTATTTCAAATCTCTGGGAATCAAAAAAGGCGACAAGGTAATGCTTGTTCTCAAAAGGCACTATGAATTCTGGTTTGCAATATTAGGTCTTCATAAGCTCGGAGCAGTTGCAATTCCTGCAACAAACCAACTTCAGAAACACGATTTTGAATATAGATTCAATGCTGCCGGTGTCAGCGCAATAATCTGCACATCAGATGGTGACACAGCGCATCAGGTTGACCTTGCACAAGAAGAATGTCCTACTCTTACAACAAAAATAATTGTTGGTGAAGCAAGAGAAGGCTGGAGAAGCTTTAACGAAGAATTTAATCTTTATAGTGCTCATTTCTATCGCAATGAAGAATCACCTTGCGGAGACGACACAATGATAATGTTCTTCACATCGGGAACAACGGGATATCCGAAAATTGCAGAACACAGCTATAAATATGCTCTTGGACATTATGTGACAGCAAAATATTGGCATGGTGCAAGTTATGACGGACTTCACTTTACAATTTCCGATACAGGCTGGGGTAAAGCACTCTGGGGCAAACTTTACGGTCAATGGCTTTGTGAATCTGCTGTCTTTACTTATGACTTTGACAGATTTGATGCTTCTGATATACTTCCGATGTTCAAGAAACATAACATAACAACATTCTGTGCACCACCGACAATGCTTCGAATGATGATAAAAGAGGATATTTCAAAGTATGATTTATCATCAATCAAACATATGACAACAGCAGGTGAAGCACTCAATCCGGAAGTTTACCGTCAATTCAAGAAAGCAACCGGTCTTAAAATTATGGAAGGCTTCGGACAGACAGAAACAACACTTACAGTTGCCAATCTCGTCGGTTCAACTCATAAACTCGGTTCAATGGGCAGACCTGTGCCGACATATGATGTTGATATAGTTGATGAAAACGGAAATACTGTTGCAGACGGTGAAACAGGTGAGATAGTAGTTAAAGTTGGTGAAAAAGCACCGTGCGGACTTTTCAAAGAATACTATCTTGATGAAGAAAACACTAAGAAAGTATATCATGACGGATATTATCACACATGTGATACAGCATGGCGTGACGAAGACGGGTTTTATTGGTATGTCGGCAGAGTTGATGACGTCATCAAATCTTCAGGATACAGAATCGGACCGTTCGAAATTGAAAGTGTTATCATGGAACTTCCTTATGTTCTTGAATGTGGTGTCAGTGCAGTGCCTGATGAAGTGAGAGGACAGATTGTAAAAGCAAGTATAGTCCTTGTAAAAGGCACAGAGCCGACAGAAGAATTGAAAAAAGAAATTCAAAACTATGTCAAAACAAATACGGCTCCGTATAAATATCCGAGAATAGTTGAATTCAGAACTGAATTACCAAAAACTATAAGCGGAAAGATACAGAGAAATAAATTATAAAAAACAGTTGACAAATTTCTTGGGTTGATATATAATGGTTTTATTCAAATTAAAGGCTTTGACGAAGAGTGCATATTAAATCTTTTTCAAGAGAGACGGTGTTTGGTGCGAACCGTTATAAAGGTCAATGTGTTTGTAGCTTCTGAGCCGGGGAGAAGAAAGCTTTGTGAGCAAGTAGAACTTCCTCGTGATTGCTGCGTTAATGCATAGGAATTGTTGGATTCCAAGAGTGGTAGCCGAATGGCTGCAAGTTGAGTGGTACCGCGGGTAAAGAA
>JAFOEP010000182.1 GCA_017380115.1 Clostridia bacterium
AAAATGGCATCTCTATATTAAGTATACAAGCGGGAAACTTTCCAACCATAATTTGATTTTTATATGCTTCTTCAAGAGCAACAAAAGCTGTTTTTGATTTCACATATCTTTTATTAATAAAGAAATATTGCATACTTCTGTTAGGTCTTGAATTCAGAGGTTTGGAAATATATCCTGTGATTTTTATATTATCAAGTTCATAGTCCAATTCTATCAGACCATTTGCAAAATCGTTGCCGAAAATGCTGTGAATAGCAGAAATTTGTTTTGTGTCACCGTGAGTCAGTAGAGTTTCTTTCCCGTCTCTTATAAATCTGAAGCTGATTTCAGGATGTGACAAAGCCATTCTGTCCATTATGGCTGAAACAGCATTTGCCTCCGTAACATCTTTTTTCAAGAATTTCATCCTTGCAGGGGTGTTAAAAAACAAATCTCTGATTATAATTGTCGTTCCATTAGGACAACCGGCATCATCATTGACGATTTCCTCGCCGCCCTCAATACAATATCTGACACCTACATCGTCTTCTTTTGTTTTTGTCATCACTTCAACTTTTGATACAGCAGCAATAGACGCAAGGGCTTCACCTCTGAATCCGAGAGTCATAATCGAATCAAGGTCTTGCGCATCAAAAACCTTACTTGTTGCGTGACTTATAAATGCATTTCTGATATATTCTCTTTCAATACCACTACCGTTGTCTGTAATTCTTATGTACGATATACCACCATTTTTTATTTCAACAGTAATAAAAGTTGCACCGGAATCAATTGAATTTTCAACGGTTTCTTTTACAATGGATGCAGGTCTTTCTACAACTTCCCCCGCAGCAATCAAATCAGAAATATGTTTTGGAAGAATATTAATTTTTGCCATACCTGTCACCCCTTTGTTTAAAATCAGATTTGTGATGCCTTATTAGAAATTTCGTAAAGCTTTGTCAACGCTTCAATCGGAGTCAATGTGTTGACATCAAGATTTTTGATTTCTTCAATCAAGGCATTTTTGTTTTCGTTTGAGAAAGATAATTGAGAAAAATCTTCTTCAATTTCATTATAAACCTTGCCAATAGGCTCACGATATTCTTTACCAGTTGATTCTAACTCATTGAGAATAATCTTTGCACGATTGACAACTTCGTTTGGTACACCTGCAAGCTTTGCAACATCTACGCCAAAACTACCATCAGCCGGACCTCTGACTATTCTTCTTAAAAATGTAATATCATCACCACGTTTTTTAACGGCAATGTTATAATTCTTAACGCCTTCTATAATATTTTCAAGTTCAGTTAATTCATGATAATGCGTCGCAAAAAGTGTCTTTGCACCAATTTTTTTATTATTAACGGTAAATTCAAGCACAGCTTTTGCAATGCTCATTCCGTCATAAGTTGATGTACCACGACCTATTTCATCATAAATTATCAAACTGTCTTTTGTTGCTTTTTCGAGAATGTCGGCAACTTCGCTCATTTCAACCATAAATGTTGATTGACCTGATGCCAAATCGTCTGATGCACCAACTCTCGTATAAATACTGTCACATATACTGATATCAGCTTTTGAAGCAGGTACAAACGAGCCTATTTGTGCCATCAGAACAATCAATGCGACCTGACGCATATATGTTGATTTACCTGCCATATTCGGACCGGTAATAATGGCACACCTATTGGATTCATTGTCGAGTTTTGTATCATTAGGCACAAAAAGTGAATCACTAAGCATAAGCTCAACAACAGGGTGTCTTCCGTCTGTTATTGACAATTTTCCGTCAGTTGTAATGTTCGGACAAACATAATTATTCTTTTTGGCAACGTGTGCCAATGAACAAAACGCATCAAGGTCAGCAATTGCATCAGCAGTCCTCTGGATTCTGTCATATTGAGAAGCAACTTTATCTCTGACTTTGCAGAAAATTTCATATTCAATTCTTACAGATTTTTCTTTTGCACCCAGAATTTTGGTTTCAAGCTCTTTTAATTCCTGAGTAATATATCTTTCGCAGTTTGAAAGAGTTTGTTTTCTTATGTATGTTTCAGGCACCAGATCTTTAAATGAATTTGTTACTTCAATAAAATATCCAAACACTCTGTTGTATCCGATTTTAAGTTTAGTAATACCTGTTTTTTCTTTTTCTCTTTCAACTATTGAATCAATATAAGACATACTGTCTTTTTCTATGCTTTTCAGAGAATCAAGTTCTTCGTCAAAGCCTTTTTTTATTATATTCCCTTCCCTGACAGTAAAAGGAGGGTCTTCAACGATTGTTTGATCTATAATTTCAAATACATCTTCAAGAGTATCTATTCTGTTATATATTTCAGACAAAGCACCTGTTTTAAAGCTTGAAAGATACCCTTTGATTTCAGGTATAATTCTCAAAGATTCAGCAAGAGAACGAAGCTCTTTTGCATTAGCTGTAGCATAAGTAATTCTTGCCATAATTCTCTCTATATCATTAATACCGGAAAGAGATTCTCTTATGTTATCGCAAGTAATCATATTGCTGTAAAGTTCACTGACAGCATTTTGCCTTGATATGATTTCAGAATAATTAATCAACGGTTTGTCAAGAAAACTTCTTAATTTTCTTTTGCCAAGAGAACATTTTGTTTTGTCTAACACCCAGAGAAGAGTGCCTTTTTTTTCTCGGTTACGCATGGTTTCTGTCAATTCAAGGTTTCTTCTTGAAGAATAATTCAAAGTCATAAATTTTTTGTCAGAATATATTTCAATATTTCTGATATTTGACAACTCTGATTTTTGATTTGCTGATAAATAGTTCAGACAAATACCAAAAGCACATACTGATTGTGTGTCAAGTGTTGATAAATATTTATCACTATCAGCTATATACTCTGCAACATAATCTTTGCAGTTATTATAGTCATACAATTCTTCATTTACAACTTCAATCAAAGTCTTTTTATCTCTGTTAAAAAACTCAGATACACCTTTAATATCGTAAGTTTTTTTGCTGATTATGACTTCGCTTGGTGAATATTTTGCAAATTCATTCATAATGTCTTGCAAAAAGTTTTCTGATTTTTTGCTTGTAATATAAACACAGCCGGTTGAAATGTCAGTAAAAACTGCAGAAAAAACATCCTCGCAACAATAAAATGATGCAAGATAATTGTTTCTACCCTCATCAAGCATTGAACTTTCAATTACTGTTCCGGGAGTTATAATTCTGACAACTTCCCTTTTAACAATCTTTTTCGCAGTTGACGGGTCTTCTGTTTGTTCACAGATAGCAATTTTGTATCCTCTTGAAACTAATTTTGCAATATAACTGTCAACACTATGAAACGGTACTCCACACATAGGCGCACGTTCATTGTTACCGCAACTTTTTCCTGTCAAAACAAGGTCAAGTTCCTTTGAACACACCTTTGCATCT
>JAFOEP010000183.1 GCA_017380115.1 Clostridia bacterium
ATTTCCATGAACTTTATTGTAAACGACAGTCCGTTTGCGGGAAGAGAAGGTAAATTTGTCACAACGAGAAATATCCGTGACAGACTTTTCAAAGAAGTAGAAACAAATGTCAGTATGAGAGTTGAGGAAACTGAAACTACTGACACTTTCAAGGTTTCAGGAAGAGGGGAGCTTCATCTTTCAATTCTGATTGAAACTATGCGCCGTCAAGGATATGAATTCCAGGTATCACGCCCGAAAGTTATTATGAAAGAAGAAAACGGACAGCTGCTTGAACCAATGGAACTTCTGATTGTTGAAGTGCCTGAACAGTATGTCGGAGCCGTAATTGAAAAACTTGGTTCACGAAAAGGTGAGCTTGAAAATATGGGAGCAAGAGAAGGCGGAACAACGCATATTGAGTTCAAAATACCGTCAAGGGGACTTATCGGATATCGTTCAGAGTTTATGACAGATACAAACGGTAACGGAATTATGAACCAGCTTTTTGCAGGATATGAGCCGTTCAAGGGTGAAATTGAAACTCGTGAAAGAGGTTCAATTGTCGTTCACGAAACGGGTACAACAACAGGCTACGGCTTGTTCAACACTCAGGACAGAGGCAGACTTTTTGTCGGACCGGGTGTTGATGTGTATGAAGGTATGATAATTGGTGAATGTGCCAAGAATGAAGATGTAACTTGTAACGTCTGCAAGAAAAAACAGATGACAAATACACGTGCAGCAGGTTCAGACGAAGCGTTAAGACTTGTTCCACATTCTGTGCTCAGTCTTGAACAGTCAATGGAATTTATTTCAGATGACGAGCTTCTTGAAGTTACACCTGAAAGTTTGCGTTTGAGAAAACGTATTCTTTCAAAAGAATTGAGAATGAAACAGATGTTTAAAAAGAAATAAGGAGAAATACCTTATGAGTTATAAGTATGTAATATTCGACTTTGACGGTACGATAGCTGACACAAGTGAGGGCGTCACAGCTTCGATTATATATGCTCTTGAATCTTACGGAATTGAAGTACCGTCAGAAGAAGTTCTGAGACGTTTTTTCGGGCCTCCTCTTGTGGCAGGGTTTATGAAGAATGTTAACGTTGACGAAGAAACTGCAGAAAAGCTTACGGCACAGTACAGACAACTGTATAATGATAATGCAATGTATCTGCTCGAATTGTATGACGGAATGGGTGAACTTCTTGAGAGGTTGAAAGAGGACAAAATCAAAATGGCGATAGCCTCCTCAAAACCACGCAAGTTTTTTGACAGACTTCTCCGACATCTTGAAATCACAGATTATTTTGATGCTGTCAGCGGAGCATCGCTTGACGATAAAGATTCAGGCAAAAAAGAAATAATTGAAAATGCCTGTAACATTCTCGGAGTTGAAGACAAGTCTGAGGTTATTATGGTTGGTGACCGTCACTATGATATAAACGGAGCCAAAGAAGCGGGAATAAAATGTATTGCCGTCACTTTCGGATTCGGAAGCCGTGAAGAATTTGAAGAAGCCGGTGCTGATTATATCGTTGACAGTCCGAAAGAAGTTTATGAGCTTATAAAAAATAAATAATTGTATAATTAAAAGGACCCGATAAGGAAAATTTCTTATCGGGTCCTGTGATTTTATATAAAGAATATTATTCGCAATTGTTTTTTAATGCTTCAAGGTCGTTTTTGTCAAACGTATCCTTAATTTTTTCTATCATATCAGGTCTTTTTTTGTTTGTTCTTTGAATTGATTTGTCACGACGCCAACGATTGATGTTTGCATGATGACCACTTAAAAGAACTTCAGGAACTTTTTTGCCATGCCACTCAAACGGACGTGTATATTGAGGATATTCAAGAAGTCCGTTGTAGTGACTTTCGTCCTCAAAACATTCATTGTCTGAAAGAACTCCCGGCAACAAGCGCGTTATGCTGTCAGCGAGTATCAAAGCAGGAAGCTCACCACCGGTAAGCACATAATCGCCGACAGAAATTTCTTCGTCAACGATTTCTTCGATGATTCTTTCATCAACGCCCTCGTAGTGGCCGCATAATATTACAATGTTGTCAAGCTTTGAAAGCTCTTTGACTCTTTGCTGAGTGAGGACCTTGCCTTGCGGAGACATATAGATAAGGTGAGGCCTTTTGCCTGTTTCGTTGCATATTGATTCATAGCAATCGTATATCGGTTGAGCCTGCATTATCATACCCATTCCACCACCGTAGGGCGTGTCATCAACATTGTTATGTTTGTCAGTAGTGTAATCTCTTATGTTTCTGCAATTGATTTCAACAAAACCGTTTTCTCTTGCACGCTTTATAATACTTTCATTAAGTACTCTTTCACACATATCGCAAAAGAGGGTCATTATATCAATTCTCATCGTCAAAAATTCCTTTCAGCGGATTGATTCTGACAATTCCTTTTTCAACATCAACTTCGTCAATCACATCAGGTATAGCGGGGATAAGATATTCAACATCGTTGTCTTTAATATGCCAGACATCATTTGCACCTGTCTGACTGACATCAGAAATAATGCCGTAAGTTTTTGTTTCGTCTTTTGCGTCAATGACTGTGCAGTCGATAAGCTCAGCAATAAAATAACTGCCTTTTGGGATAGAAGCGTCTTTTCTTCTGATAAAAAGAATTTTGTTTTTCATAGTAATTGCTTCGTTGATGGAGTCAATGCCTTTAATTTTGGCAATTGCAACATTCCCGTGAACTCTGCAAGAAGTAATATCAACAAAATCGTTACCGTTTTCATCAAGATAAAGTCTTTTAAATTTTTTCAGAAAATCAGGACTGTCACACCAGGCGTTAATTCTGACTTCGCCTTTAATTGCGTGAGTGCCGACAATTTGTCCGACTTCAAGATATTCTTTTATCATCAAATTCACACCTATCATAAATTTTATTTAAAAAGAAAAAAGCTGTTGCAGACCAACAGCTTTTTATTAATCAGTCAATATCAACTGCAACTTTTGCGTCATGTCTGACAGCTGCTGCACGCATAACTGTGCGGATAGCTTTTGCAATTCTGCCTTGTTTGCCGATAACTCTGCCCATGTCGTCAGCTGCTACGTTGATGTGGAATCTGATAACTCCTTCTTCATCAGGTTCGTCAACTGTAACTTTAACGGCGTCAGGTTCTTCAACAAGACCTTTGACCATAGAGATTAAAAGTTCCTCCATTGAAAACAAATCCTTTCATCGTGATATAAATAGTATTTGCCGTCAAGATGAAAATATATCAAAATCAGATAATGTTTTCTTTCTTGAGTAATGCTTTTACTGTATCAGTTGGCTGAGCACCATTTCCGATCCATTTTTTAGCTTTTTCAGCGTCAATTTTTACATCTGCAGGTTCTGTCATAGGATTGAAATAACCGATTTCCTCGATGAATCTTCCGTCACGAGGATATCTTGAATCTGCAACTACTACACGGTAGAAAGGAGCTTTCTTAGCACCCATACGACGCAATCTGATTTTTACTGCCATTTTTGTTACCTCCAAAAAATAATATATGTTTTTTATAATTTACGCTAATACATTTAAGTAATGCGATATTATACTTTAAAAATTAAATCCGTTCATGTCCATTCCGTTACGGAACGCCATCA
Source organism: Clostridia bacterium (assembly GCA_017380115.1). GTDB lineage: Bacteria > Bacillota > Clostridia > Oscillospirales > Acutalibacteraceae > SIG575. The sequence goes on from JAFOEP010000183.1 coordinate 3,608, forward strand.
TATTTTTGTGTTTTCTGTGTTTTTTGCCTTTTGAGTTCATCTGTTTAAACATTTGTTGCATTTGTCTGAATTGAGCAAGAAGCTTGTTGACATCTTCAACTTGCTGACCACAACCTGCGGCAATACGTCTTTTTCTTGACGGATTGATTATTTCAGGTTTTTCGCGTTCAGCCTTTGTCATTGATTGAACAATAGCTTTTGTTCTGTCGAACTGTCTTTCGTCAATATCAATGTTATCAAGCTTTTTGCCGATTCCGGGAATAAGCTTCAATGTATCTTTGATTGAACCCATTTTTCTGATCTGATCAATCTGATCAATAAGGTCATTCAGATCAAATTTGTTTTCGCGAAGCTTCTTTTCAAGCTCTACTGCCTTTTTCTCGTCAAGCGTTTGTTCTGCTTTTTCAATCAGAGAAAGAACGTCGCCCATTCCAAGAATTCTTGAAGCCATACGGTCAGGGTGGAAAACATCAAGATCATCGAGCTTTTCACCGATACCGATAAATTTAATCGGCTTTCCTGTTACGGCTCTTGCTGAAAGTGCAGCACCACCTCGTGTGTCACCGTCAAGCTTTGTGAGAACAAGTCCGTCAATGCCTAACGCTTCATTGAACGATGTTGCAACATTAACAGCGTCCTGACCTGTCATAGAGTCAACAACGAGCAAAATTTCATGAGGATGAACCTCACTTTTGAGAGCTTTAAGCTCGTTCATCAATTCTTCGTCTATATGAAGTCGACCTGCTGTATCAAGAAATACATAGTCATATCCCTGGTCTTTTGCAAGTTTAACAGCTTCTTTAGCGATTGTGCTGGGATTTATCTGTCCCATTTCAAAAACAGGAACTTCAGCCTGTTGTCCGACAACCTGCAATTGTTTGATAGCAGCCGGACGATAAATGTCGCAAGCAACAAGAAGGGGACGATGTCCCTGACTTTTCAGCATTTTAGCAATTTTAGCTGTATGAGTAGTTTTACCGGAACCCTGAAGTCCGCACATCATAACTATTGTCGGAGGATGAGCTGCCGTAGCAAGTCTTGTTTTTGTTCCTCCCATGAGATTTGTCAATTCTTCGTTGACTATCTTAATAACCATCTGACCCGGTGTCAGACTTTCCATAACCTGAGCACCGATTGCTCTTTGAGTTACATTGTTGGTGAAATCTTTGGCGACCTTGTAGTTGACGTCAGCTTCAAGAAGTGCAAGACGAACTTCTCGCATTGCTTCTTTAACATCAGACTCGGTAAGGTTGCCTTTACTTTTAAGCTTTTTAAAAGCTTCTTCCAATTTGTCGGCAAGACCTTCAAATGCCATATATTTTCTCCTTAGGTTTTATTCAGACAATTCATTAGCAATTGCCCTGATTTTGACTGTTAAGTCGCTAATTTCTTTTGAGATTGCGCAACGCATATTATGTTCGCTGATTTCTTTTGCATAATTGCTGATTTCTTTGCAACCTGCCTTTATTTCATCAAGCTTTCTGACGAGTTGAAGCTTATCTTCAATTTCAAAAAGTTGAGATTCAGCACGTTTGATTGCGTCGCGGACACCTTGCCTGGTTATACCTTCGTTTTCTGCAATTTCTGCCAAAGAAAGGTCATCGTCATAATAGTATTCAAGAAAACTAAGTTGCTTCTGAGTAAGGATCTTTCCGTAAAAATCCTTAAGCAACGTAACGCGCAGATCTTTTGCCATGATCCTCACCTCCAGGTGTTTTGCTGTAAAGCCATACAACTTTACAGTACTCACATTATACTATAAGAAAAGTGGTTTGTCAAGAGTATTTTTTAAAGAAAAAAACAAGGTTTTCCACACCCTTTTGTGGAATGTGGAAAACCATTTGTGGAAAATCTATCAGTAGTACAATAACAGGCAAAAAAACAACAAGATATTGATAACAACGATGTAATTTGAAGAAAATAATGTGGAAAATTATTTAAATTATTTTCTCAACACAGGAAAAAACGCAGCCTGTCGGAGGAGTGACACAATATTTAGCGACAGAGACAAATTCTTTAAGCTTTTCTTTGTCAAATTTTACTATCATATCAGTCTTGCCTGATGTTTTTTCAAAAGTAAGAATTTTTTCACCGTTTATGCTCTGAGCTTTTACGACAGAATTTCTTTCACCGGTAATAACATAAGAGGTTTCGTTGTTTATACCCACAATTCCGCAAAGAAGAAACATTGAGCAGAGAATAATTGAAGTCAGAATAAAATAGAGCCTGAAAATTTTTTTCATTTGTTATACATCCTTTCAATTTTAAATTATGTATAGTTTTCAAGAAGGTTTGAAAGAACATTACCCAAAAGTCTTGCGGAGTAGGTTGCTTCATCAAGAGTGTTGGAGTCGCTACCGACTTCGATAAGCAGGGAGTTGTGAGATTTATACATATTGTATCTTCTGTTGTCAAACAAAAGAGGTCTTGTCAGGCCGGGGTACATTTCATTGCATTTTTTTTGAAGCTGTAATGCAAAACGAAGGTTATATTTCCAATCAGGGAAACCCGTCACGCCGTCACCTTCGCAACCGCTGATAATCATAATCTGAGCAGCTTTTTTGCCGTTTATTGTTGCAATAGGTTTAGTTTTTGTGCCGCTGTTGTCCTGAATAGCATCTCTGTGGATATCAAGAATAACTTTAATTGAAGGGTATTTTTTGAGATATTCGTCTATTGCTGCACCTGAACGTTCGTAAGCACCGCTGTATTTCATATCGTAAATATTTGTGTCGTGAATAACTTTAAAACCGGCATTCTGAAGCTGAGAAACTATCTCGTTACCGACTCTCACCATATTTAAAGAAAGGTTGGTGTTTCTGGAAGTATAACCGACGGCGTAAAAATTACGGTCAAGAATCTGATAGCTTTCTGTTGTGTGCGTATGGAAAACAAGAATTGAAGGTTCCTCGGACTTGTTTTTTATTTTTAAATCGGGAGCTTCAGACAAAACGGTTTTTATGTCAATACTTTTGTCGGAAGCATTTCTGACGAGAATATTCTGATATGATGTTGTTGCACTTGTTTTGTCATAAAAGTGTTCAACAATAGAACCGTCTTTTTTGTCATTGGATTCGTTCTGATGAGCTTTATCAATCAGTTTTTTTATATCATCGGGGATGTAGGCTAAGGATTTGTTTAAAAATGTCTGAGATTTTTCGGAATTAATTGTTGTATCTTTGTCCGAAGAAGAGTCAGCCAGAATTATCTGACTTTTCAAAGCGGTATTAACATCAAAGCTTGGAATAGTAAGACTGATACAAAGCTGAGCCATTTTGTCAAAGTCCATAAGAGAGCTTAAAGAAATTATTGCACAAATCACAAGACAGAACATACCCTTGAAGGACAGGCCTTTTTTTCTTTTTCGGTTCAAAGTAATCACCTCAGGCAAAAAATACATCGTTAATATATATGCTGAGGACAAACATTTTATGTGACGAGCGAAAGGATATCTTCACAATCAATATCGGGTTGCAGAGCGTGGTTTACTGACATTCCTACGAGTCGTGAAGCACGGTCAATCATTAAGTCAATTTCACGTGGGGTAACTATCATTTTCTGACCGTCAGGAGATAAAATTTTCTCAATATTTTTTTTGTCTTCATCATTTTCGATAAGGTCTTTTGCGAGGGTGAAAGAGTCAACAACTGTCGGGACACCGATGCTGATGACATCAACTCCGAGCAATTGTTTGTCAATACCTTGTCTTGCGTTGCCGACACCTGAACCGGGAGTTATACCGGAATTTGAAATTTGTACGGTACGTCCGAGTCTTGAAAGTTTGCGTGAGGCAAGAGCATCAATGATGATAACTGCTGACGGTTTAATACTTTTTGCGATTCCATAAATAATTTCACCCGTTTCAATCCCGGTTTTTCCAAGAACACCCGGAATGATTCCCGCAACTGGACGTAAGTTTTTAAAACCGATAGATTCAGCCAATTCGTTGCTTATATGCCTTGTGGCAAGAATAAGCTCAACGCTTTTCGGGCCAAGTGCATCAGGTGTAATATCATCATTACCGAGTCCTGCAACAAGAATAAGCCCGTCTTTTGGCAAAAGGGAGCTGATTTCTTTTGCAATAACGTCAAGTCTGCCGTCAAAAAGCTCAGAATCGTTTGCAAGGGGAGGAAGTTCTGCCGTAATGTATGTCCCGATTGGTTTTCCTAAAAGCTTTGATGTTTTTTCATCTTCAATTTCTATTCTTGTTATTGTTACATTACCTTCAGAAAACTCATCTGACTTGATCATTTGTCCGGATTGCTCTTTGATAATCTCACTTCGTTCAAGAGCTAAATCAGTGCGAAAGTCCATTATTACATCTCCTAAGCAATATTATTTAATAATAGTATTGGACTAAAATTTTCAAAAAATGCTTTTTTTTTAATTATCCTATTGCATTTTTTTAAAATTAGTGATATTATAATTGACTGTATAGATAAAAATTTCAAGGAGGTGCAATAAAATGCCTAACATTAAATCTGCAAAAAAACGTGTAATGGTTTCTAAAATCAGAACTGAACGTAATAAATCAAGAAACAGCGCTTTGAAAACTGCAATCAAAAAAGCTAACGCTGCTATTGAAAGCAATGCAGCTGATAAAGATGTTCTTGTTAAAGCAGCTGTAAAGAAGATAGACCAGGCTGCTGCAAAAGGTCTTATTCATAAGAATAATGCCGCAAGAAAGGTTTCTGCTCTTTCTTCAAAGCTTAACGGCTAAAAAACGGTGCGCACTGCACCGATTTTTATTTTAAACCTTATTGACAAATATTGTTTGTAAAAGTATAATTAAGATATAAAGTACAAAAATATAAACGGAGGTATTAATTATGGGTAACTTTTTGAAATTTATTGGCGCTATTGTAGCTTTGGCAGGAATTGCCGCCGGAATCTATTTTGCAGTTACAAAATTCTTCCTTAAATATGATGAATTTGAAGATTGTGATGAAATTTGCTGTTTTGACGAAGACGAAGTTGAAATAGAAGACGTTGCAGAAGAAACTGTTGAAGAAGAAAAAACAGAAGAATAATTAAAAAAAGTGAAATCGGTTGCGGAAAACCCGTAACCGATTTTTTTTTAGGCAAAAATTATTTTTCTTTTGGCTTTGCAAAAATTGAGGTGACAACGCCACAAAGAAGTGCTGCTGTTATACCTGCCGCACCTGCCGACAGAGGCCCGGTCAGAATACCAATCCAACCTTTTTCGTTAATCATTTCTTTTGTACCCTTAGCCAAAAGACTACCAAATCCCGTGAGGGGGACGGTTGCTCCTGCACCTGCCCATTTGATAAGAGGTTCATAAACGCCGATTGCTCCCAAAAACACACCGAGAACAACAAAGCTGACAAGAATTCTTGCAGGAGTCATTTTAGTCAGATCAATCAGAATCTGACCTATGACACATATAAGTCCACCTATAATAAAAGCTTTGAGATAGTCCATTTTTTCTCCTTATTTTTTTAAGTTTTTAATTAAACAAATACTTTGTAATGCAGTAAAAATAACTGAAAAAGAGATAAAAAATATTTCTAAACATTTAAGAGTTTTTATAATTCTTGAAGTACAGATTGCAGTGTTGTAAACACAGCTTAATTTGTTTAATATATCATTTTTCATTTGTTACCTCCTGACAATAAAACTGCGTGAGAAATGGAAGGAATTGATTCTCCTTCGTTTGAAGTTATCGTAGACAATAAAGCACCTGTTGCAGCAACAAGAACTTTTTTGAGTTCTCCGTTTTCAAGACGTCTTAATATATGAGAGGAAAGAACACTTGCGCAACAACCACAACCTGAACCTCCTGCATGAACGTCTTGCTTTTCAATGTCATAAATCATAAGACCACAATCTTTGTGCTTTTTTGAAATGTCAATGTTATATTCTTTTTCAAGAAGTTCGCACAAAAGAGTTGAACCGACTTTACCAAGGTCTCCTGTTAAAATCAAATCATAATCGTCGGGAGAAGTTTTTGTGTCGTGAAGAAAATCTTTGATGGTTTCTGCTGCGGCGGGGGAAAATGTCAAGAGAACACCATAAATTTTTTGAAATTTACGGTGTTCTCCTTAGAATTATCCTTTTAGAATTGGTATTTGAGCAGGAAGAAACATTTTTTGGTTAATCCCCAAATTCTGCTTTGATTTTTTCATTAATTCTCGCGTCCATTTTGGGTATAAGCTTCAAATCTTCCTCTTTTATGGCTATATCACCTATTGGTGCGTGTTCACCCCATAAATCAAAAAATACATCCCAAGTTCCATCAATTGATTCCTCTAACCAAATAACGCCTTGCATACCTTTATGAACACCGTTTTTAGCATATTGTTCTTTTTCAACAATTACTTCAACACAATCAAGATATTTCATTTTTTATTTCCCTCCAAATGGTGTGTTTAATTGAATAAGTCCGTTAGGCTTTACCATCCATCCAGTAATAAAGGACACCCTGCCATCACCGTTTTTTCGTGGTAACTAAACCCTAATGCTTATTCTTTGTCCATATACATTCAATTGTCCTAACGTATAATCACCGTTTCTATACTTTTCCAAACCTTGTTTTTCGATTTCTTCTTTCAAATAGGTTGAATCTTGTATAGAATATCCCCAACTTTCTAACATCGCACTTTTACCATGCTTATAAAAATTATCAGGGTCGAACAAATACGGGTCAAACTTTTCGTAAGGACATTTGCAAGAACTTAAAGACAGTACATCATTATATGGAATGTCTTCCAAAATACAATGGCAAAACGGATGATGCGGCCATTTAGGAGTTTTCTCCTTTTCAAACCAACATTCGTGAAGCATCAAGCATTCTTCACAGTGATTATCACTTAAATTTCTGTGCAACCATTTATTCCATTTAGATAGACTTGGTTGCGGATACGTTTTCCATACATAATAACTCATATTTTTCTCCTTTATTTTTGTAAGGAACAAAAAGTCCCTCCATATACAGGGAGAAAAACAGCAAAAGTTGCACTAATATATGCAACAAATTAAAAATATTTACAAAAAGTTAATAATTACGCGATCCTTTGTGTATTTTAATTTAAATATATCACAAATATGTATTTTTTTCAAACAATAAAAAAGCGTGTGCCAAAATGACACACGCTTTAACTTTATGCCGATTTTTTATTTTTGTTGGGCTTTTCGGGCTCGATGAGTTGCTTATTGAGTTCGATATATTGGGCTGCCTGTGCATAAGCATCTTGGAATTTGAATACAACCTCAATGTCTCCGCCCTCGTGTACGAAAATCTCTTGTACCAATTCGGTAAGCAACGGTCTTGTAAGACTTTCGATATTACCGTACTTTTTGAAACGTGCCACAAACTCATTCTCTTCCGTAATACCGTCTTGGAACTGCTCTGCAGATTTGTTAAGCGATGCGATTTTCTCGTCAACAATCCCTAACCTTTCGTTAAGCCGTTCCTTTAACATCTGATATTCATCCACTGTGATAACACCACTTTTCCAGTCTGGATAAAGGTCGGTAATCATAGACACAAGTTTTTCACGTTCAGAAACCTGAGATTTCAGTGCCTTCTCAATATGACTTGATTCCTTTTTTCGTGCGGAATTATTATTGATTTGAGTAAGCAGTTCGCTCATTGTAGTTGCTGTATTAATCATATTTTGAATAGTTAAAAG